>JACPZR010000390.1 GCA_016195395.1 Spirochaetia bacterium | reverse complement strand
GCTGGACGACCACATGTTTGCCCTGGCACTCTCCGATCCGCGGGTGGACAAGCGGAAACTTCTTTTGAAAGGATGTCCGCGCTGCTTCCCGCAGGGTTTTTAGCGTCATGCGTTTTGTTCTTCTACACTGCCTGCGTCTGTTCTTCCCCGTGTGCGTACTGCTCACGGCAAGCAACTGCGCGAGCACCTACGTCCAGAACCGGATCAGTGACGCGGGGGACATCTTCACGGTTGAACTTCAGACCCAGTCGTACGGCCTCGCCGTGCGCGCCGGCCCCATCAAAGCCGGGCTCTCCTACAAATCTCCGGACGGCTATGCTGTAGGGCTTCGCGGGGGACGTGCGGGCAGTCACCAGACAGAGGAACTCACACTCCTCCTTTTTGGTTCAGATAGTTTCAAGCGCAAGGTCGATGCGCCGGAAAAAGATCAGGGGCCGGGAAAAAGCCAGAACGCAAAAGACCAGACAAGTCTGCCGGACCCCCGTCAAAAGGAGTTCGATGCGCGTTCTCCGTTTGGCACAAAGAAGAGCATGCAGAAGACCAAGTCAGTGCTCAAAGGCAAGACCGAGTTTGCTCCTCCCTACTACTACACGCAGATCGAGATCACCGTGGGAATCTACTTTGGGATCAAGCTGGGCATCAATCCGGGCGAGCTCTTGGACTTCATCCTGGGCTTTGTTGGGATAGATATCATGGGCGATGATCTTCCGGATGCCGGTCCAAATCCAACTCAACCAGCAGCCGACGGTACCGGCCCATAAATATCACCGTAATGCCCAAAGACAGAAGAACAAGACCATAGAGTGTCAGGTTCTTGGTCAAAAGATCCGGCATCAGATACAACTGGCGATTGACCGCGTCAAATCCGCTGATGGCGGCCGCGAGGACGGTGAGAATAACAAGCCTGATCACGCGCACTCCGGTCTTCCATCCTTCCCATAAAAGCGACGCGCAGGTGTAGGCCAGGTACACCACAGCCCACGCAAGCATCAGCCAAGTCATGGGCAGCGTGAGAACCAAAGAACCGGCAAAGGTCATGGCCGCAATCCCCGCGACCGCCACAGCATCCAGAACAATCAACGAAATAGTATATGTGACGTTCTTCACGAAGTGAACCAGAAAATGCGCATAAGACGACACCATAAACAAGACTAGAACCATCTCCAGGCGGCGCCCCGGTTGAAAGAGCACGCCCGGATAGTATTCCAATCCCTCGACACCAAAGGACCACATCGCGGACGTCAGGAGAAAGAGACCAACGAACAGATAATCTAAAGACTCCAAGTGGCGCAGAAAGCTCATGAGGAAAATGAGCGAGAGACCGCTCATGAAAAAGACAAAAGCAAACTTCAGGGAGGCCGAAAACGTCTCCGACCTTCTTAAATAACGTCGATCTACTACGGTTGGAATCCCGCCCGTAATTCCTTGATCGGAAGGATCGCGCGGCGCAAACAAGCGGACCATGACCAGGTTTCTGCGGTTTACCAGGCCTTCCGGCAGGTCCACATCCACATGTTCCAGATAGCCGGCGGGCGCCTCCACTGCGGAACGCCCGCAATATGTGCTCCCCCGGTCAAGGAGCATGTCATTCCAAAAGATCTCGTAGTCACCGCACAACCGGCCCAGACGAAGCACCAACGGCGGATGCCTTTCATCGATGAAGATGCGCGAACACAGCCAAAAATCGGAAATATTTGGGGATATGACTCCAAAGTCGCGGACGTTCCCCGGAAATATCGCGGGCATCCACGCACCCGTGTCACAATTCGACGGCAGGGGTTCGCTCGGCGCCGCCGGACGGACGCGCCAGTGAATCACATCCTGGCTGTAGGCGCCCGAGCCGCCGCATGACGCAAAAACTGCAAACGCCCCCGCAAAGACCGCGCCTATGAGGAGCCGGCGCGCTTTCACGGCATAACCACAGACTGGAGCGGAAAGCTGTAGGCCTTGAAGCCCTGCTGGTCTTTCACCGCGGGCGCGGTGCCATTGTCTGGCGGAAAATTCTCCACTTCATTCCCGCGCTTGGCCGCAACCCTCACAAGCACCACGGGAGGCGTCTTTGCACCGTCCGCCGCCCCGGCTTTTTCTTCGGGGGGTGTATACTTGAACTTTACTGTTGTCCTGTAAAAGCCGCGCCAGTTGCTTCGCGTCACTTCCAAAAGCGGATATTCCGCGGCCACAAATCCTTTCAGCTGACGGTTGTACACACGCGTTCCCGGTCGATACAGTTTCACGCCATCCTTGTCGTCATACTCTACTTTCCCGCCCGCGGGGAATCCAATCGATATGTAGCTCAGCGCGGAGTAGTCACCCACGTTCTTCAGTGTGAGCGTTATTTCTTTTGTCGTCCCCGCATCCTTCACCTGAAACTCGGAAAAATGGGGGAAAGGAAATCCTACCTTCCACTCTAACAGTTCGAAACCCGTGGAGCGCAACTCCAATACCTGATCCGTGTGGGAGGCAAAGAGCACAAGAGCGTTCTTGTCCGTGAAGACGTACTCCACTTTCTTGTCCTTCTTCACCAATGGGTGATTGGAGAGCAGCACGGCGCTGTCATACGCTTTCTTCATCCGGGTAAAGACCATAATGTGCGAAACAGGCTCTCCGGATTCAACAAGCATGTATTCAACCAAAACGGAATTCATCTTCACGCCCTCGCCCACGGGTCGTATGACCACGCGCCGGATAACGTCCCCCACAAACTCACCCTGGGGATGGGGCGGGATATTCGCGCCGGAAAATTCCAGGTTCACGTCGCAGCGCTGCGCCTTATTGTCCAAAAGACAGAGGCGTTCCTGTCCTCCGTAACGGATCACTGCCACCGTTTCCACGGCGGCATCCTCGTCCAAATTGGCCCGTTTGTTCAAAAGAATCTTGGCATCAGCAGGAGTCTGTGCCCCGGAGAATGCTGCCTTCAAGATATCACTTTCGCTGGTTTTTTCCGCGCGATGACAGGCGGCAGGCAGAAGTGCGGCGCCCGCCAGCACGCCTGCGGTAATACCAGTGGTAAGAAAACGAAGCAGTTTCATGTCCGACATGCTGGAGTGCCGTCGGCCCGGCGTCAAGCCAACACCGATCCTCGCGCGCGCGTCTCGAAACCGGCGGATCAGGTCTTTTTTGACAGTGCTGCTTCGAACTTTTCGAGGATAACGTTGACCCTTGCTGTTTCCAAAGCAAAGACAGAGCGGTTCAAGAGGAGCATTGCAGAGGACTCCAAGATCGTGTCCAATTCCACAAGGCCGTTAGCCTTGAGTGTTCCACCCGTGCTCACAAGATCACTGATGACATCCGACAATCCCAGAAGCGGGGCGATTTCAATGGACCCGTGAAGCTTGATAATCTCACAGCTGATGCCTCGTTTGAAGAAGTAGTCCATGGTCAGCTTGGGATATTTTGTAGCCACGCGCAGATGCGGGCGTTTGAGAACCTGATCGCCTGCCGCAGCGGGAGCGGCGATGGAAAGTCTGCACCGGCCAAAGCCCAGTTCCATAGGAACGGTGACATCGTATTCCTTTTCCAGAAGAACATCGCGGCCCGCTATCCCTGCATCGGCTCCGCCATGCTGCACATAGGTGGGCACGTCCTGGCTCCTGACGAGCAGCACTCTGAACTCGCCGGTCTTGTCAGTGAAAGTGAGGGCTCTGCCGGAGAGTTCGGGAAACTCCGCAAGACCGCACGCCTTGAAGAAGGCCACGGCTTCCTCCGCGAGACGTCCCGCGGGAAGTGCGAAGGTGAACGGCTGCACTAGCGGCTCCGGGCAAGCATGTGGGCGGTGACGGCAAGTTTGACTTCGTCAAGGCCTTCACCTTCTTTAGCTTCCAAGAGCTTCCGCGCTGTGTCCTTTGCTTCCTGGTCCTTCCCGGATTCCTGGAGGCAGCGGACTTTTCCAAACGTAGCTTGAGCCTTTTGCGCGTTCCAATCCGTGATCTGGTCCGCGGCCCGGCCAAACGCCGCGGCTCCGCCTGCCCAATTCTTGGACTTCTCGTAGAGAATGCCCGCGCGGTAATAGAATAACGCTTTCATTTCCGGTGAGCTCACCGCATCGGCAATCGCACGCCGCATAGTGTCCCATACCAGCCAGCTTACAACCAGAGCGCCCGCAATCAACAGAGCTCCCAGACCGTACAGCGTCTCGCGCAGGTGCGAGCGGAGAAAATAGAAGAACTTTGCGATGAAGAGTTCTGCCGTGGAGCCTTGGAAATCACGGAAAGGATCCAGCGCTGATTCGTGACGAATCTGCTCCGCGCGCTCCGCTGTTCTTTTCCGCCTTGCCATAAATGATGCCTCTTTGCAGCGCCCTGGTCAGCTGTCAGATTTTTTCAGGAATGAGCCCAGACTGGAAGTAGACGGGCCGTCTTTTTTCACGTACTGATCAATCAGGTCACGCTCGTTCTTACGCTGGTAGGCCTTAATGGAGAGAGAAATCTTCTTCTCATCCGTGTCGATCCCAAGGAGGGCCGCTTTAACGACGTCCCCTTCTTTATATACCGATTCCATCTTCTGATCAGGATTCAGCATCAGATTGGAAACGTGGATCAGTCCCTCAAATCCGGCGCCAATGTCCACGAAGAGCCCAAACGGAGCAATCCGACGAACGGTGCACTCGAGCACATCGCCTTTGCGGTACTTCTTGCGCAGTTCCTCAAAGGGACTGGGCGTAAGCTGTTTGATGCCGCACGAAATCCGGCGGTCCGATGTGTTGACATCGAGCACTTTGAATTTAACGTTATCGCCTTTCTTCAGGAGCTTCCGGTCCGGCTCGTCGTCCCAGGAATAGTCTTTGAAGTGGACCAGTCCCTCGATTTCATCCGTGATCTTCACGAATGCGCCGAACTTGGCGATCGACGTTACCTCGCCCTCACGGATGTCTCCACGCTTCACAATGTTGTGAATATCAGACCACGGATCTTTCTGGAGCTGCCGCAGTCCCAGGGAAATCCGCTTCTGCTCCAGGTCAATGCCCAGCACCATTGCGTCGATTTCCTGGCCTGTCTGAAGGTACTTCTTGGGATGAAGAACGCGTTTTGCCCAGCTCAGTTCAGAGACGTGGATCAAACCTTCCAAACCCTCTACAATCTCAACAAAGGCTCCGTAATCGGTCACGTTCGTGACCTTCCCGTGAATCGTGTGACCGGCAACAACGCTGCGTGCGGCCCAATCCCACGGATCTTCACCCAGCTGCTTTACGCCCAGGGAGAGACGGTTGTTGTCTTTGTCCATGGCGAGAATCTTAACGGTAGCTGTATCACCGATCTTGAATCGGTCTTTGAAGGGAGCGTGCTTCTTCCAGCTGATATCGGACTGGTGAAGGAGCCCCTCCACGCCCAGAACGCTGACAAACAGACCAAAGGAAACTTTCTTTGTGACCTTTCCTTCTACAACGTCACCAACGTTATGCTTGGACAGGAGCTCGGCCCAGAAGGCGTCATTCCTTTCCTCAATGACAGCGCGGTGGCTGACCACAGCGGAACGATGCCTTTCTTTGAGTTCCAAGATCTTGAAGTCTACGGTGGCGCCGATCGCGAGCTTTGCGCGCCGGCCGTCAGCCTGGGAAGCAGGAAGAAACAACTGCAGTCCGCCGTAGTCCACGATATAACCGTGGTTGACGGACCGGAGGATGGCGCCGGACAGCTGAGCCTTTGCTTCGTAAGCTTCTTTGAGCTGATCCCAGCACAGCCGGAGGTCTGCCTCTTTGCGGGAGAGACGCACCAAGCCGTCATCGGAACCTTGAACCACTACTACAGGAATGCGTGTGCCGACGGGTGGCACTTCACCAAACTCGTCGCGCGGACAGCGGCCGTCCTGCTTGAGTCCAATGTCTAGATAGACATCGCGGTCATCCGCGTCTATCACGGTGGCTTCTATAATAGAGCCACGCGCGAATTCACTCCCCGCGTCTAACGCGGCGAGGACTTGCTCCATGGACGCTGACTCATTTTGGTCCATGTCAAAGGGGTTTGAAGACTTTTCTGCGGTCATAGGGGAAACGGTCATTGGAGCGTCGGAGCGATGCAATGCTCTCTAGTTATTCTCAAGTTATTCCGCGCCCGCCTGATTTAGAAGTGCACCTGTAGATGCGCGAGTATGAGCGCAACGACATCATTTAGATTGAGGGGGGTCGTGTCAATCAGAATAGCATCAGGCGCCTGCACCAGAGCCCCGAACGGGCGCGCCCGGTCGTCCTTGTCCCGGGCGGCGATTTCGGCCTCAAGGTCCTCCAGCGCGACGGTTCGCCCTGAACCCTCAAAGTCCTTGAGTCGCCTCAGGGCCCGGACACGGATGGAAGCCTCAAGAAAAAACTTCGCGGATGCGTCGGGGAAGACCACGGTGCCCATATCCCGGCCGTCGCAGACGAGGTTCGCGGAAGCGGAGAATTCACGGAGTATGCGGTTCACCGCATGCCGGCAGGCAGGCGCGTCGGCAATCGTTTTGATGCGTGAGGTGACGGCTGCGGTGCGGATATCAGCGCCCGGGTCCTGCCCGTTCAGAAGGTTGACCTGCTTTCCGTTACGCAATATGGCGCTTACACCGATGTCCGCCAAGTCGCCCACGAGAAGCGGCGCCACGGCCGTCGCAAATTCCGCGGGGGGGACGTCCTCGCCCACACGGCGCATGAAACCAAGGGTTAACGTTCTGTAAATGGCCCCGGAGTCGGCATGAATGAAACCGATCTTTTCCGCCACCAGGCCGGCCACGGTGCTCTTGCCGCTCCCCGCGGGACCGTCCAAGGCTATGACACGGCCCGGATTATTTTGTGAGCTCTGATCAGGCATCGTCTGAATAACCGCAGAGACGGTTGCGCGCCAGGCGCGCCTCTTTGAACCACTGCGGCCACACGTCCGGGCCCTGGGATTCCAACCGCTCGATGGCCACATCCAGATTCCCACGGTATGCGCGCAACGCTTTCAGAATAGCCTCACGGTTCGTAGCGATGATATCTGTCCACATTTCAGGGTTGGACCCCGCGATCCGGGACATGTCCCTGAAACCACCGCCTGTGATCGGCATGGGAGAGCCTTCAATCGCTCCGGAGACCGACGGGTCTGACATAGCCCACAACGCCAGAAGCCCGGAGAGAACGTGCGGGGCATGGCTCAAAAAAGCAAGCACGGTGTCGTGGGATACTGCGTCCATAACGTGAACTTTCATGCCGATCGCATTCCACGCGGCGCGCACACTGTCTTCTTCAGGGACAGCTGCGGCGCCCGGAGCTCTGGTAACGATGCACAGCCGGCCCGTGTAGAGATCTTTTTTTGCCGCGCCCGGTCCCGCGTTCTCTGACCCGCACATGGGATGAGAGCCCACAAAACGCAGATCAGGCCGGAGAGCTGCCGCGTTATGCACTTCTTCGCGCGTGGACGACATGTCCGTCACTACCCCGGAAAAGCGCGGAAACTTGTTCAGCTCGGCGATCACTCCGCGGACCGGCATACCCAGCACAACTAAATCGTATTCTCCGGCGGCGGCGGCAGCAAAGGCCTTCTCTGATCCTACAAATACTTCGTCCGCTACCCTTCCAATGCGCGCAAGCGCCGCGCTCTTTTCCGATCTCACAGTTCCCGTTACCCGGCCGCCGTAGCCGGGCACGGACCGGATGGCCAGGGCCAGAGAGGCGCCCATCATCCCCATTCCGTGGATCAGCACCGACTTAAAAGGAAAGGAACCAGGTTGATTCACGTTACTCATTCTCCGGGTGTCCCGCTTTTATGAGGCCAAATTGGCCCGGGGATACGACCCCAGGAGTTTCACAAAGGCAGTCCGCTCTTCCAGAATCGACAGGATCTTCTTGATATTGTCGTCTTTGTAGTGCCCCAGAAAATCCAGAAAGAAGTTGTAGTCTCCGTATGTGCGACCTGTGGCGCGCGACTCAATCCGCGTGAGATTCACTCCAGCGCTGTGAAAGGGCTCAAGCATTTCGTAGAGACTTCCGGGACGGTCGTGGACGGCGCAGATGATCGATGTCTTGTCATCCCCGGTGGGCGGGCACTCATCATTTCCAATCACAAAGAAACGGGTCATGTTGTTGGCATTGTCGTGAATGTGACGCTCCAGTATCTGGAGACCGTAGGTTTCCGCCGCCAGTTCAGATGCAATGGCTGCCCCGTCCTTCCGTTCCGATGCGAGCTTGGCCGCCGCTGCCGTGCTCGGCGCTTCCACAACTTCAAGACGCGCCAGAGGCAGATTCTTAGCGAGCCAGTTGCGGCATTGTTCCGCGGCAATTTTCAACATGTAGAGGCGTCTGATTTCTGTCAGAGGGACCTTTTCGTGATGGAGGAGGCACGCTTCCACGCGCAGGTACATCTCCGCGTACACCACGGCGCTGGTAGTAAGAAGGCTGTCCATCGTGTATCCAACGGAACCTTCGCGGGTATTGTCCACCGGGACCATCCCATAGTCCACGCTGCCTGCTTCTACGGAACGGAATACATCGGGGATAGAATCCTGCGGGGCGCTGCGCAAAGCGGACCCAAATCGCATCCTCGCCGCCAAATGCGAGAACGACGCGGGCGGACCCAGATACGCCACAGCCGGCCCCCCCTCAACAGTATGTGACGCGTTAATAATCTCGCGGTATATGTCCTCGAGTACACGGTCACGGAGAATAGGACGGTCTTTCGCCTGGCGCAGAACATTTTGGTAAACCTCTTTCTCGCGGTCAGGCCTGTAAACCGGCTGCCCGGTCTTGCGCTTCTCATCGCCTACTTTTTTCGCAAGTTCCGCGCGATCAAGGATCAGCTGGACCAGGCGGCGGTCCACATCGTCGATCTGCTGGCGGATGGAACCGAGCGAACCACCTTGTTCATTATTCAATGTCATCGAACTTCAGTTCTTTTACGTCTTCCAGGACGGGCAGATCCGCCAGTGAATTCAGCGCAAAGTAAGAAAGGAACTGCCGCGTGGTAACGTAGAGGGTGGGCCGACCAGGAACAGGACGATACCCCTGCGGCTTGATCAGTTTCTTGCCCATCAGAAGCGTTACCATCGCGCGGCTGTTGGCTCCACGGATGTCTTCAATTTCAGGCAGCGTTATGGGCTGGCGGTAGCAGATGATGGCGAGCGTTTCAAGCGCCGCGCGGGACAACGTTTCTTTCTTCTCGCCCTCAAGCATGGCCCGGAGCGACTGGCTGTACCTGTCCGATGTAATGAATTGGTAGCCGCCGGCGATCTCGCGAAGCAGGATTCCACCGTCACGCTCGGCATAATCGTCCACAAGCGTATCCGCGAGGATCCGGACGTTCACCCTGTCCAAGGACACGCGGCGCGCCAAATGATTCACTGATAGTGGTTCTGGAGAGAGAAATACGACAGCCTCAATGAGGCCGCGGTAATGCTCCATCTCTTCCTGCGAGAGGTCGCGGTGCGCGGGAAGTCCGGCGTCGTCCTGCTTCTCAACGTGAACTTCAACAAACTCCTGGTCTGTTGATTCTTCCGCCGACTCCGCCTTTTCGTTTTCTTCCACAGCGGTTTCCCTGTCCTTGTCTGCCATCTTATCTCACTACTGCCGATTTCTTGAAAATACGAATCTCTCCGAACATGGCCCTCTGCTGGATGACGATGATCGATTCCCTGACCAATTCCAGCAGAGCCAGAAACGTGGCAATCACCTCATTCTTGTCCATGGTTTGAATGTTTTCAAAGAGATCGTCAAAAGAAAAGGACACGGCATCTTTCAAGAGCCGCTGCACGTACGCCATCTTCTCATCCACGGAATACTCGGTCATCACGACCGTCATCTGCGGGTCTTCCGCGGTGTTCTCTTCCAGTCTGCCCAGGACGTGGGAATACGCGCGGATCAATTCTACAACGGATACTTCCAACCACTCCGCGCCCGATTCATCCATGCGCACCGGCGCCTGCCGCACATACATTCCGCTGGTGATGTGTTCCTGGTCGCGAAGCTTGTCCGCGGCCAGCTGAAAACGACGGTACTCAAGAAGCTGCTGCACAAGTTCCGGAGGCAGGTGCGTGTCCGCCTCCGGCTCCTCAAAACCCGGGTCAGGAAGGAGCGCGCGGCTCTTATAGTAGAGAAGGCGCGCAGCCATTACGGTAAACGAGGATGCGAGTTCTATGCGAAGTTCGCCGGCGCGGCGGACAAAGTCCAGGAAGTCTTCCGCGATCCGGTGGATGGAAATATCAAAGATGTCAACCTTGTACGCCTCAATGAGGTTCCAGAGGACAGCGAGCGGGCCTTCTTCTTCGCCTTCAGGCCCGGGCCAACGCACGACAAAGCCGGGTATGTCGTCATGAACGTCCGGCCCTTGCGAGGGGGCAGCTTTATCCTTCTCTTCCACGATTCCGGTCACGGCCGCCCTCAAATGTTGGAGTTAGGAGAGGGCTTTCTGGGCTGCCTGCTGCAGGCGCTCCGGTGGGAAGGGCTTCACAACGAAATCCTTCACTCCCATCTTGATGGCACGGGCCAGAAGATCTTCCTGTCCCAGTGCGGTTACCATGATGATGCGGGCCCGGCCGTCCAATTTCAGGATTTCTGCGGCAGCCTCAAGGCCGTCTTTCTCGCGCATGGTAATGTCCATGGTCACGAGGTCAGGCTTCAGATTCTTGTATAATTCCACCGCTTGGACGCCGTTTTCGGCTTCTCCCACGATTTCGTGCCCGGAGGACGTAAGCGCTTCACGCACCAACGTTCGCATAAATTTTGCATCATCCACGATCAGTATCTTTGCCATTTATGAATCCATCCGCCGTCAGCCGCTATTTCCGAAATAATCAGTCAGAACTTCAACCAATTTTTCCAATGGCACGACGCGGTCAATCGCACCCGCCTCGATTGCTCTCCGGTTCATCCCGAAAATCACGCTGGAGCGCTCATCCTGGGCCAATGTGAGGCCTCCTGCGTCGTGCAGACGTTGGAGCCCGCGGACTCCGTCCCGACCCATGCCCGTCATGATCACTGCGGCGGCTCTCCCCCCGACTGTGTCGACCACATTTTCCAGTGTAACATCTATGGATGGCCTGTGCGAATTTACCGGCTCCGCTTGACTCAGGTGCGCCGAAAAGCCCCGGCCCGCTCGCTTTATCAACAAATGATGGTTCCCCGGCGCAAGCACGGCCTGTCCCTTCGCGAAGGTCATGCCCTCCGACGCCTCCCTCACATGAAGGCCGGACACCGTATCCAGCCGCTCCGCGAAAGCCTTGGTAAAGAACGCCGGCATGTGTTGCACAATGACAATCGGTACTGGAAATTCCTTGGGCAGCGCTTTGAAGACTTCATATAACGCCTGGGGGCCGCCCGTAGAGCTGGCAATCACCAGTATCTCCCAGCCTTTTTTTGGCGGGGGCAGCGGCGCGGCGGCCGCGGGAGGCGCGGTCTGCTCCCGATTGAAGAGCATCAGATAACGCACGCGGATGGCCAGGAACTCTCCAATGTCCGCAACAGAGAGTCCGCTGTCCGGAGACGGCTTGGGCACAAAATCCAGCGCCCCTAGTTCCAACGCACGGAACGTGGATGTGGCTCCCTGTGTAGTGGCTGCGGACAGAATGAGAACGGGAACGTGCACTCCCCTGTCTTTCAGAATGGAAAGAACCGTCAGTCCGTCCATCTGCGGCATCTCAATGTCCATGATGACAAGGTCAGGGCGCAATGACTCAATCATGGCAAGGCCCGTTTTGCCGTCCGCCGCTTCCCCGCACACTTCGACGTCCGGGATTGCGAGCACTATGTCCGCCACGGCACGACGCACCAAGAGCGAATCGTCCACCAAGAGAACGCGAAAACTCATGGCATCCGGCCGGCCACAGACATCAGAACGTTACGCGGGATCAGGAAGAAGAGCCGCGCCAAGAGGTCCATATCCTGGCGGAAGAAGTCCGCGCTGATATATAGCAGATGCAGATTTTGGTCCCGTGCTGCGAGTGCCGTGATGTCCGCCGCCACCGTGGGTCCGCGGCTCTGCGAAAAGTCGGGCACGGTAGGAGTGATGGCATGCCCGGCTTTGTTGGCCAGAGAATTCAGAATGCTCGCTCCCACAATGTTTCCAAGTTCGCAAAGGACCCCTGCGAGATCTTCTTTTGTGATGTGGTCCGCATTCCAGTGATCCGACGGCAGTCCCAGCAGGTCGCCCGCGGCTTGGTAGCCCGTTGACTGGTCAAATACCAGGAACAGGTGCGCGTGCGTCTGCCCCTCCGTTCCCACACCAACACAGATGGTCTCTCCGGGGGGCATGTAACCCGGAAGATCAGAAAAGCTGAGGGCATTGAATTCAGGAACAGCCACGTCGATCTTGATGCCGAGCAGCTGAGAGAGCACCATACCCGCGCTCGTCATGCCGGCGCTGATCACGGTGTGCACGCGGGCATACTCATCTTCGCTGAGAATGTCAAGCTTCACACTGGGAACCACCGGGGGCTCAGTGTGGGGAGGCGCAGAGGAAGTCTCCTTACCGGGCGGCTTAGATTCCGGGACATGAGGCAGATGTGATTCCATACGTTCCTGCGGCACGGCGGTGCTGGTGACGGGCGCCCGAGTTTCCAAAACCGGATGCGATTCAATTCGTGCGGCGTGCGTGTCAGTCGCCGTCGATTCATGGGTCTCTGCTGCCTTGGTGCGCTTCTTGTCGTCCAGCCGGCGGACGGTGATCCGCTGTACGCCTTCGTTGTAAGCGCGCACTGCGGCTGTGGTTTCCAGTTCCATGGCCGCAATATAGTCCAATGCCTTGAGCGACGGGTCCCGCGAGGAATCCTTCTGAACCAGCTCCACCAATCCCTGTACATCAAGGACCAGCACGATGCGACCATCACCCATCAGGCAGGCGCCCACAAGACCGCGCACCGACCGGTAGTTCTGTTCCAGACTCTTGATGACGATTTCCGCCTTCCCTGTCAGCGAATCCACGGCGAAGCCCACCTTCCGGTTTCCAACGCTCGTAATCATCACGGGAAATTCTTCTGAGGGAGATTCGGTGAACAAACCCAGAATGGGTCCGGTTGAGAAAATCGGAAGAATTTCGCCGCGCAGGTTGATGATGTCGCGGCCCTGGAGCGTTGTCACCTCATCGCGGCGGATGCGGATGGTCTCCACAATATCGGAAAGAGGGAACGCGAATTCTTCGCCGGAAATAGTAACGAGCACAGCGGAAATGATCGCGAGGGTAAGCGGAAACGACATGATGAAGGTGGTTCCAACCCCCGACTCGCTCTGAACCTGAATGGTCCCGTTGAACTCATCCACCATCTTCTGTACAACGTTCATGCCCACGCCGCGGCCGCTCAGATCAGTGACTACGCGTGCGGTGGAAAAGCCCGGTTGGAAAATGTATGCAAACAAAGTATCGTCGTCCGGCATTTCCTGGGACGTTGCCAGGCCCGTTTCAAGAGCTTTCTGCCAGATGGCCTTGCGGTCCAGT
>JACPZR010000389.1 GCA_016195395.1 Spirochaetia bacterium | reverse complement strand
TACCCGAAGGAATTTCAAAGCAAACGTGGAATAGCCTTGAGCCTTCGGCACGGTTCCTGTTGCGCGGGCTTGAATTTGAATCACGTGGTGAGCACCGGTTAGGGGCGTTTCAGGAATTGGCCCGTAGCTACGGGATAAGGGACTACGACGAACTTCTGGGTAACGTCAAGGCCAACGAAGCTCGCGTAAAAACAGCAAAGGAATTCGGAGACCGCCAGTTTGAGGGCGATTTTGGCGTAACACTGCTACGTCAGGTGCTCTATGCAATCCATGCCGCAATGCAATCAGAATCCGCGGAAGACGGGAGGGCGTATCTTCGTTCGGAGCGCCGTGACTACTGGCAGAAACGGCAGACCATTGTGTCGATCTTGCGCTTCATCGCCAAATTCCAACACTCGATACCAGACCGGAAAGACGAGTGCAGAATGGCCGAAATTCTTGCCGGCCTGCTGGATAACGACACAGCATGATTAAACGTTTCTCATCCATTCGAGCCGAGAATGCAGGGAAGTCGCTCGGTAGTTCCTTCCTCAACGAGCGATTGAAGCATGCCGTCTCCTATGACCGCATTGCCGGTTTCTTCAGCCCATCGATTCTCCAAGTGGCTGGTGAGGAAATCGAGGCCGTTGAACGCGTCAGGATCGTTGCCAATTCCAAGGTAACGTTTTCATCAGTATCGGGACCTGCCGGTCTATCACCCGCGGCCTTCAAAGGATCCCTTTGGACGGAATGGAGATCAGAGAAGGTATTGGAACGAAGTGTCCCCTCGACAACGCTCGAACGTCTATACCGCCTGTTGGATTCAAAACGGATGCACGTGCGAATCCTGCCTGATGATCGCTTTGGACTGATCCACGGCAAAGCTGGTGTGATTACACTGCGGGATGGCTCAAAGACTTCCTTCATGGGAAGTGCGAATGAATCCCTCACAGCGTGGAAGCTGAACTACGAAATTGTATGGGAGGACCCGTCGGAAGAGGCCGTCCGTTGGGTTCAGGAGGAGTTCGATACTCTTTGGAATGATGCAAGTGCTTTCGACTTGACCCGCAATATCATCGAAGACATTCTCAGGTCCGCAAAGCGCAGAATCTTTCGCCTTGATGAGTGGCGGGCCAATCCGGAGCCTGCGGCACCGGTCATAGAGGGTCCCGTTTACAACAAAGACCAAGGATTGTGGGATCATCAGAAATACTTCGTCCAGAGAGCATTTGAGGAGCACCTAAAGTATGGCGGGGCTCGCTTGATCCTTGCGGATCAGGTTGGATTGGGCAAGACGATTCAGCTGGCTCTTGCGGCGATGCTCATGGCATTGAGTGGCGACGGTTCTGTTCTTGTCGTGGTCCCAAAGACGTTACTCAAACAATGGCAGGGAGAACTCCTTACCCTTCTGCGCGTTCCATCGGCATACTGGAATGGCAAATGCTGGGTAGATGAAACAGGGATTGAGCATTTGGATGGAGGACCCAACGCCATCACTTCATGTCCCCGCCGTATTGGGATCGTATCCCAAGGATTGATATTCCGACGAACCAAGATTGTTGAGAACCTCGTCGCCGGCACCTATGAATGTGTGATCGTGGACGAAGCGCATCGCGCCAGAAGGC
>JACPZR010000414.1 GCA_016195395.1 Spirochaetia bacterium | reverse complement strand
CGAGACAGTCATCCAACCCAGCATGACCGGCCAGGACTGGCACAGCCGGAGCTGCTATGGGTGCGGCCCGGACAATCCCCACGGGCTCCAGGCTGACTTTCGGTTTGACGAAGTCACGGGTGAAGTGAGATTCCAATTTGAACCCAAGGATTTCATGCTCGGCGCCCCCGGTTTCATGCACGGCGGCATCATCGCTTCGATCATGGACGAAGCACAAGGTGTTCTTTGTTTTCACGTCGGACATGGTGTGATGACGGAACACTTGGATATGAACTACCACAAAGCTACGCCGCTCGACCGTCCGTTTCAAGTTCGCTGCTGGATTACCGCCGTACGTCGGCGCCGATTGTATACCCGCGCCACCATTCACGGCGCGGACGGAGATCTCTTGGTTTCTTCGCGTGCTACCTGGTATGCGCTTCCGGACCGGCTGATGGAACGAATGTTTGCCTTCAAGGCTCATCCGGAATGGGCGGATAAGACGCGGGCTACGCTTGAGGCCAATCGGAAGCGCGCCCGACGTAGTCGCCCGGCATGAGATTCTTAATCACGTTGCCGCCGTTCCGCACGGGGGTTGCAGCCAAGGGTAGAAAATCCAGGTCTTGGTTACAGAAGACATTCCCCAGGGTGACCCCGCATTCGTTAGCGCCGTATACAGCGTAGTAGTTCTTTGCCGTGTAGGTTCCGCCGTTGATGTAGAGGTCTGAGGTCAAGTCAGGATAGAACATCCGCGCGCGGGTCAGAATGTTGCCGCCCATGTCGAACTGCCGGACATGATTTACACGCCAATCGCTGGCGGTCACTACAGTAAAGTCCAGGTTGTTTGCGTTAATGAAGGAGTGCACCATCAGGTTCTCTTTGAGATTGATCCGGAGTTCCACAACGATTGCCGCGGTGCTGTGGTCCACGACCATTGTCGCCTGCTGGCCGAACGTTACCGCGTGATGGAAGGGAAACGTCTCAGGCGCCAGCGCCTGCTTGGTGGCAGCATCTATCCCCGCGTCATAGTTGAGCAGCGTTTGAACGTCTGTGCCCACAACGTCGTTGTTGTCAAATTTGGTCAGCTGCTGTCCGCCGCTGGCCTTGGAGTAGCCGGTCACAATATTGCGCATCCAAATCCCCGCATGCAGGTAGACGCCCGGGCCGACGTCTGTGGACGGATACAGGGCTCCGCGCCCATTCATGAATTCCTGATAGTTGATGAGTCCGCCGGTTTGAAAACAGGAGTCGTTGTCAAAGGAAATGGCGTATGGCTGACTGCAATAGACCTGCCGTGTGGGGGCGATCACGTCCCAGAATTTCTCGGAATCTTTCGCCGTTGTTATGTTGTAAAGCGGGTCCAGGAACTGCTTGGTAGAGAGTCGGATTTCGCCAATGTCCAAATAGATGGGCAGGGCGGAGTAATTGGGTACGGTAGTCAGGTCGAGCGGCTCATCCACGCCGTCGGTGAAGAGAGTATCTCCGTTCACTTCCTGCATGGTAAGAGGGTTGTCCGTGGCGTACGTTCCCTTCAGGATAACTGTCATCCGCTTGTTTGTAAGAAAAGACAATAAAGGTTGATCTGAATACTTACAGGAAGCGAGGGAGGCCGCGGCCAAAAGCATGGCGGATATTTGAAGGAGTCTCACCGTTTTTCTATGTTGGAAGCATTTCATATGTTCACAGGTAGAATGACATCATCAAACCAAAATTAAAGAAACGACCGTCCGTATTTTGGAAGTTCCGGTTACTCATGTAGCGTGGGTCAGTGGTGCCGCCGTAAATCAGGATGTCCGCCGGATCCTGTCTGTTTTTATTGCGCTCGTAGACGAGATCATAGTCAATGCGGAGTCCAACACGGAACGATTTTGCGGCTTGGATGGAAAACTCCATTCCCGCAAAGAGCAAAGGATCCCAGCCAATCTTGTTCACAGGTCTGACTTCCACCTGTGCTGCGCCACCACCCAGTTTCAGGAATACCTGCAGACGGAAGGGCATGGGGAGTTGGTAGCTAAGTGCGCCGTAAACGGGCAGGAGACTCAGGCTGTCCGTGGTGCGT
>JACPZR010000413.1 GCA_016195395.1 Spirochaetia bacterium | reverse complement strand
TGATAGACACGTAGACCGCGGCGCGAGAATAACGTTGTGCGCTTGGCGTTCCAGTAGTCAGAGAAGCCGGTCTCAAAGTGTAATTCCTCGGCGTTCTTGTCCAAGCAGTCGGCCAATGAATCTTGTGCGGCGTCGCGTCCAAGTTCCGGGAAAGCTCTCCACTGAAGCGCGGTGACGGCCGCAATGCACCCTAATAGCAGCGCTGCTACTGAGGTCCGGACCGCAACCGGGGCCAATCGGAGAACCAAAGGAAGGGTGAGCGCGGGCGGCAGAAGAATCAAAGTGAGAAAATAGCGCTTGTATCCTCCGATGTCCGTCCCGTGTGCAGTCCCTGCGACCAGGGAACCCGCCATAAGGACCGCCGGCCATGCCACCAATAGATAGACTGAAATTTGCAGGGGCGTTTGTTGTTCGTCCGACCCGCCAAACCATCGTATGACGTGAAGTGTGATGACAACAAAGCATGCGAGAACAGCGGACAGCAGGGGCCACGGGAGGGAACTTACCACATGACCCGCAGACGCCAGGGTGACGCTTATTCCATGCCAGGTCCCAACGGACAAAAGAATATGCTTCGTGGGTACCGATCCCGCGAAGAAAGCCCCGTGCGACTCAAGCTTTGCCATAAACCAAAGGCCGGCGGCCGCGGATAACGTGATGACCATTCCGTACAGAAACCGTCTGACTCGTGTGAGGGGGGCCGCGATGATCAGCAGCACGGGCGACGGCAGTGTAAAGAGGAAAAGGAAGAGTTTGTCGGACCCGGCGCTGATGCATGAGAGCGCGAACAGCGCGGCCAGGAGCAGCCGCTCCTTCGCTATTGATGAAGCCGAAAAAAGTTGAAGGAGAAGCCAGAGGCACCAGAGGGCGGCAACGGCGGCCCCCAGATGATGCGTGGGTGTGAACATACACAACAGCCAGTCGCTTAGGCCGCCCGCCGACGACAACGCCAAGGCGCCCGCCGCCACAGTGAAGGCCAATGCAAGGGATAAGGCGCGAGTCCCCGGGCCCAGGACCTGGGCGTGAAGCACGGCCAGCGCCCCCGCGAAAGCGGAGATTTGAAGAAAGGCGAAGAGAAACGTAGCGGACACAAAGTTACCGGTCAGGAAGCGGGCAATAAAGTAGAAGAAAACATCGGGAAAGAAACACGTGGCCGGCGGGAACATCCACGCTTTCGCGGAGTAGCGGTCAACAAACAGATCATTGTATAACGTTGCGGGATAGACTGCATCCGCTGAGAACAGGTATTGATCGGGAAGTGCGCCTGTGTTAAAGAGTTCAATGACGCGCAAAAATTGAAACGTGAATGTGAGAAATCCCGCGGCGGCCAGCGCAGGCCCAAGCGCCGCACGCAGCACCAGAGGGATGGGCTTCACTGCGCCACGCGGAGCGAACGCACGTATTCCGGCTGGAGCATCCAGATGAGCATGGCCGTGGACGGAGCAAACGGAGGGGACACATTCAACGCTAATATGGTGCCCGGAGGAAAATAGAACGATTTCTCCGGAAATCCAAGAAGACTGGATGCCAGCTGCGTGACCTCCGGCGCATGAAACACCCACAAGCAGGCATCCGTGACCGGCGTGCCTGACAACAGATCCGGCGCAGACAGGACATCAAATCCCGGACGTAATCGCGGGTCGGTCACGCTCTGTTTGGCGAGGGTGCCGGCAAGAATGTCCACCGTCTGGCGGGCCCGGAGAACGGGGCTTGAACGGACGTCAGCGAACTTCCATCCTGTGGACTTCAAAACCTGTGACATTTGCAGGGCATCGGCGCGGCCCTGATCAGTGAGCTGCCTGTCCGCGTCCACGGCGCCAGCCTCGGCTTCCGCATGTCTTGCGATCACAAGCTTCATGGGGCCACAGCCCTTGGAAACATCGGTCTGTCAATGGTGATTCGCGGGGCTGCCGCCCGTTGTTTTTGCTTGTCAGGCGTCGCTCAGTATCAGCTTGGTTGCAAGTCGCTATGCCAGAATACGTAATCGAAGCTGAACTGCTGGAAAAATCTTACAAGAATCTGCGCGCTCTGCGCGGTGTGTCGCTCAGCGTGCATCCGGGAGAGATCTTTGGATTCCTGGGGCCCAACGGCGCCGGCAAGACAACGTTCGTGAAGATTCTCCTGAACTTTGTGCGGAAAACCGGCGGCAACGTGACCGTACTCGGAACGGACCCCGCGCACTTGGACAGAAAGCGCGTGGGTTATCTCCCGGAGAGAGTGAGCATTCATCCATTTTTGTCGGCCCGGGAGTTCCTTCAATCGCAGGCGCGACTGGCAGCCATCCCCTCCAAGCAGGTGGGCGCGGAAGTTGCGCGCGTTTTGGAGCGCGTGAAAATGACTGACCGTGCCGATGACAGGGTTTCAACTTTCTCGAAAGGTATGATGCAGCGGATCGGCGTCGCTCAGGCCGTTCTTGGCGCGCCGGACCTTTTGATTTTGGACGAACCGGGATCGGGCTTGGACCCCATCGGCATGCTTGAGATGCGGGAGATCATTCAGGGTGAGCGCGACCGCGGCGCCACAGTGTTTCTGAACTCGCACCAGCTGCTGGAAGTGGAAAAAACCTGCGATCGTATGGCCATTCTCCATAAGGGACAGCTGGTAGCACAAGGGCGACGTGATGACCTGGGCGCGCACCAAGGAATCACGGCAGAGCTCGATTCCATGCCGGCCGCCGTTGTGGAATATGCAAAGAAAGTCGACCCCAAGTGCAGCATCCAAGGGCCTGTCATTGACATAACGTTCAAGGACAAAGAAGAAGAACGGATGTTTCCCGCGCGCATCGTGGAGAAGGGCGGCCGCATTCTAAAGTACGCGCAAAAGCGGGAAGGGTTGGAAGAGTTATTCCGACGCCTGATCCAGGAAGCAGAGGGCGCCACCGCAGCCGGAGGAAAATCATGAATTCAATCTTGGCCGCTTCTTTATCCCGCATTGCTGTGGTGTTTGAGCTGACGTTGAAAGAAGCCATGCGTCGGCGCCTGATTTTGGTTTTGGTTCTTGGGTGCGTTCTGTTTATGGGTTCGGGCGCGGGATGTCTGCGCGCGTGCCGCGGCCTCATGAACCAGAGCATCGAAGGACAAGAGGCGGACTTCAAACGACGTCTCATGCGCGAAGGCCGTTCCGCGGCCGAGATCGATTCACAGCTGGGGCAGGCGCGCCAGCAGCTCCAAGAGGCAGAGAAAGCCACCAAGCGGCAGCTCAAAGTGGCTCTCTTGGGATTCTCCTTTGGTCTGATTGCATTTTGGCTCTATATGATTGCCGGCGTGTTCACGCCATTTCTGGCCATGAACGACTTTCAGAACCGCACTCACGTTATGATACTAGCGCGTCCCGTGACGCGGGAGGAGTACCTTTTAGGGAAGTATTGCGCCATAGTGGGGCTCCTCCTCTTGAATGCTGCGCTGCTATTCGCGAGCTTTCACGCCTTCATGTTTCTATCGATCGGTGAAGCGGGGTGGGAGGTGTGGCGCGGCGTGCCGATTTTCCTTGAGGGGCTGGCGCTCTTTGTAGCGCTGATGATGTTTTTGACGTTACTCGTGGGCCGTATCCCTGCAATCTTCATTGGAATTTCTCTCATTGCCGTGGGCATTGTGCCTGCCATGTACGTGATGACGAGCCCCGAAAAGATTGGTGAAGGGATCCAGCAGGTTCTGGTCTACGGCATGGTGTATGGGACGCCGCAGTTTTCTGTGAATTTCTTGTACGGGCTGAGCGAGGTCCTGGATCTTCCGGGCATTGAGGACAATTTCCTGAAGCAGGCGGGGAACAAGACCGGTCTCTATTCTCTGTTCATCAACGCGGGCTGGTTGATTGCTGTGGCTGCGTCGCTCGTTGCCTTGTTCCGCAGAAGAGAAGTAGAAACATAGCCGGGTCCGCCGGCATTCGAACCATCAATCGAGCTTGAAGTGTTTTTCCTTCTCTTGGAGCGCGGATAGGACCAGGTCCCGGATCCCTGCGGGCAGATGTTTCTTCTGCCATTTTCGCTCCGTTTCAACCGAGTTCCCCGCGCTCCGCACGGCTTTCAACGCGTATAACGCTCCCCCTAACGAATGATCCGCCATGTGAGCCGTGGCGACTGCATGACCGGCAGCACGGGCCAACGCCACTGCGGCTTTGTTGGGGCAATCCCGCGCGAGTGCATGTGCCGCAACGGACGCCTGCCGGGCCTCACCCACTGTGGCGCTGCCTTTCTCCCATGAGGCGGCCACGGATAAAGCGTCTTTCAGCCGGGGATCGGGGTCCACGCTCACAAACGGCAGCACGTGCTCCACGCAGGCGCGGGCCCAGTGGATCAATTGGCGATGCTCTTTCTCTGTCAACGGGCCGCCGCGGTGCTCGGCTACAAACCGCTTGTCACGCATTCAAGCGTTCCGCGGCGGAAAGTGGAGGATTTTGCTGATTACATAAGCGGAGGCCGGCAGATAGATCGTTTCAGAAATGAGGCCGGCCAGAGCTTCTCTGGGACCGTAGGCCGGGCCTACGGCCTGTCCCAACTCTCCAAAAAGAAACGTAAACCACCAGATCACCGCATAGAGTAGCCATCGACCTTGGAACGCATCGCGCGCGAAATAGAAAAGCAGAACAAAGCCGGTAGCCGTTCCCATTTTGGAGATCAGCACACTCACCAGGTACTGGGCCGGCGATACGCCTGCCGGCGTCGTCATTCCGGTGAGGGCCGCAAACGACCCGTATACGACGATCGGCACCACGTAGATGATCATCAGCACCAGTAGATAGCTCCATACGATCCGGATCATGTCGACCTCCGCTGCGTTTGTAGTTCCTAAAAAGGAAGAGAGAAGAAGAACGTGGCGCCTTGGTCAACCGCAGCTTCCGCCCAGACACGGCCGCCGTGTCGCTCGAAAATGCGGCGCACATTCGCCAGTCCAATCCCGGTCCCTTCGTACTCTTTTCCATGCAGTCTCTGGAACACGCCGAAAAGCCTGTCCGCATAACGCATATCGAAACCTGCGCCATTGTCCCGCACAAAGAAGACTGGTTTGCTTTCAACCTCGCTGACCCCGATGGAAATTTCCGCCACTTCGCGGAGCTTGGTGAATTTCAGCGCATTTGAAATCAAGTTCACCAACGCTATCCGTAGCATGGCGCGGTCGCCTCTGATGACTGGCAGTTCCGCGATTTTCCATTGAACGATTCTATCTTTCGCTTCAGGCTCAAGATCCTTGATCACTTCGCGGAATAGTTCCCCCATGTTCACCTGCTGGTTGGACATTTCTTTGCGGCCCATACGCGAAAAGGAAAGCAGATCATCGATGAGAGTGTTCATTTCCGCAACAGACTCGGAGATGACCGACATATAGTGTTTGGCCTGGTCGTCCGCGGTCGCTTTGGATTTGGCCTCCAGCAGTTCTACAAAGCCTGCAATATGGCGCAGAGGGGCGCGAAGGTCGTGTGAAACGGAATACGCAAAGGCCTCCAGCTCGTTGTTGGCTGCCTCGAGCTGCGCCGTTCGTTCGGACACGCGCCGCTCAAGGCCCACGCTGAGCGCCCGAATTTCCTGCTCTGTGCGGAGGCGCTCCGTTATGTCATGGAAAACCCCGACAGCGCCGGTGATTTTACCTTCTTCAATGATTGGCGCCGCGATGTATTCAACGGCGAGGCTTGTGCCGTCACTTTTCCAGAATACTTCGTCAGCGATGTGTTGCGTGGTCGTTTTGTCGAGGGCTCGAAAGATTCCGCGACACTCCGGAGCCGGATACGGGGACCCGTCGGGTTTCGAGTGGTGGATGATTGCGTGCAGCTGCTTTCCGATCAAATCCGATTCTTTGTGTCCCAGCATCGAAAGCATGGCGGGATTTACAAAGGTTGTGATCCCGCTTTGATCAACGCCGTAGACACCTTCACCGATGGAGGCGAGTATTAGTTCCAGCTTGCGGTTCATATCCTGAAGCGCTCTTTCCGCCTTGGATCTCTGACCAAGCAGATGTACACGATCCAGCGAAACAGCCATGTGACTGGCCAGCGCGCGCAGGTATTCTTCATCCGATTTCTGGGGCACACGCACACCCTCGTCGCCAAAGGTTCCCGTACCCACCGATCCCATGTGCCGGTCAAAGAAAATGATCGGCACATTGATGATCGTGCGGTTCCCCAGCTGTGCAACAATGTTTTTGTCAGTCCGAGGGTCCGTGCGGGCATCCGCGACAACTACGATCGCTGTTGAAGCGACAATCTCCTCGAGCATGGGGTCGCCCTTTATGGTGAGTCTGATGGTCTCTTCATTGGACAATATCGTGTCCGACATGAAGCCGCCGGCGAGCACCGGATATGCGTATTGCCGGTCTTCACTGAAGAGATACACCCAGAGATTCTGGTAGCCTAATGTACTTCGTACTTCTTCGCGTGCAGCATTAAGGATTTGATCGTACGTGCCCGCCATTTCCAGATTCCGGGACAGACGCAGCAATGACTGAGAATGCCGGTCCTTCTCCTGAAGCTCCTGTTCGGCCGCCTTCCGCCGGGCACGCGCTCTTATGACGGTTATCCCGAAACCTAAATCCCCCGCAAGTTCATCGAGGAGTCTTTTCTCGTCCGGCGTGAACATATTTGGCTCTTCCGAAAATACGTTCATGGCCCCGAAGATGTTTCCGCTTTCATCTGTGAGCGGCAGGGCGAGCGCCGAACGATATCCGCGGCGAGTCGCGTCGTCGCGCCACGCGCTTGCCTGGGGATCAGTGAGGAAATCCTCAACGCAGAACGATTGCCCTGTTTTTATTACCCTTGCTGTCAGCGGATGCCCGGCTTCCCCACCGTAGCCCTGTAGTCTGGACTTTTCCGGCCCCTCCCATGCGACAATGCGCGTGCCCTGTCCGGCGTCGCTGTCTGCATATACCAAGCAGGTCATGAGGTATCCGGCATCGCGGCAGACGATGCGGCATATGTCCCTGAGGAGTGTCTCCTCTTCCGTCGCCCGCAGCAGCGTCTGGTTGCAGTTGCTGATGGCCCGAAGCTCTCTGCCAAATCGGCGTCCAGCCTGCTCGGCGCGTATGCACTCCTCGAGTTCCGCACGCAGGCGGTCATTGGCAGAAACGAGTTCCTCGATCCGGGCCTTCAGGACGGCCTGGTCGCCGTCTTGATCCTCTTTATCTGGTCGCATCGACTTTCGAATCCCCGCGCCGCCCATCAGCAATGAGAAAGGGCATCAAGGGCAACATCAACGCGAGGATAGGCCAATTCCAAGACCATGTCGACCAATATCATAATGTATGGCCTGATGATTTTGCTCATGGGCCAGGCCTTTGCGCCCCCGGCGAGGCGATTGGACGTCATGGTCGCGGCCGCATTATAGAAGGATTGACAGCGAATCTATCGTGTGTTCCCTTCGCCGCGTGACCCACCCCACCCTGAAGGAGATCAACGAAAACATCTCCATAGCCGTCCAGAACGGGAAAGTTCTGACCCTGAAGACCCACCGCATGACGGAAATGGTGGAAGACCACATCAAGCATGCACTCGAGAGCATCCTGTCCAAAACGAAGCATGATAACTTGATCCACGTCCTCTATACAATTCTCAAAGAGCTCGTAATCAACGGGTGCAAGGCCAACCAGAAGCGCATTTTCTTTGAAGAGCGCAACTTGGACATTCTGAACCCCGGTCAGTACAAGACCGGAAACGATGAATACAAGGCCAGCTTCAGCGAGGAAATGTCGCTCAGCTACGGACTCAAGGCGCGGAGCCGCGGCTATTACTGTTTGATTGATTTCACGTTCGATGAAAACGGCCTGACGTTGGAAGTGGTGAACAACACCGCGATCGCGCAGCAGGAAGAGCAGAGTATGCGCGAAAAGCTCAAGCGCGCCATGGGGTATAACGACATCGCGGAGTTCTATATGGACCAGGCCAACATGGGCGAATCTGAAGGCGCGGGCCTTGGACTGGCGTTGATCATCATTCTTCTCAAAGGCGAGGGTGTGGACCCCAAGTTCTTCCGTATCATTATTGAACAGGATCGCACAGTGGCGCGCGTCGAGATTCCATTCACGGACAAGTTTGTCAGCCGCAGAACTCAGTACTAATCTGTTTACTGCGCACATGGGACGTTACGTTCCGCCGGGGCGGGTCTGATCCATGAGCGATCTCGCTAAACGACTGTCATTGTACGCGCGGAAGGCGCCCGGAACCGGGCAGCCAAGTCATCCCGCGAACGTCTCTCCCACTTACGACTCTCATCCCGCGACGGCCGATGCGGCGCCCCAGGTCACGCTCGCGTTCGGCGCATGCGGCCTTACGCAGATTGCTCACGGTGTTTATCGGCGCCAGTTGCGTGTGCCAGAGGCAAGCTGCGGCGACAAACATATCTCGAACTACATTCCGTTCTCACTGAGCGCGATTTTGGACCTGACGTATGTGCAAGACAAGTCGCCCATCCATCCCGAGGAGATCCTCTTTCTAGACACGGAAACCACGGGCCTTTCGCGCGGGGCCGGTACGCTGCCCTTCCTTACCGGGCTTGCGTACTTTCAAAACGGAGTCCTGTGCCTGGAGCAGATCTTTTTGAACGACTTGTCCGGAGAAGAAGCGTATTTAGAATACCTGACAAAGCTCTGGAGCCGCTTCCCCTATCTTGTGACGTTTAACGGCAAATCATTCGACGTGCCTCTCCTCCGAAACCGCCTGATTCTGAACCGAATGAAGTCATCCACGTCGGCGGCGCTGCACTTTGACCTTCTGCACATCTGCCGTCGTTTGTTTCCGCGGGGAACCGTGCCCGGCTACGGCCAGAAGATCATGGAGACAGAACTACTGGGGATGAAGCGCGTGGATGACCTTCCCGGTGAAGCCATCCCGCAGATCTACTTCGATTACAGAAAATACGGCCATGACGGCGGACTGGAAAGGATCTTTGAACACAACCGATTGGATCTGATCGGCATGGTGTTTTTGTTTTTGGAAGCGGTGAGTGTTTATGAACGCAAGGACACGGCGCACACTGCGCTTCGGTCCGGCATTGCACGGATCCTGACCAAGAACCGCCGCGAGTATGAAGCGATCACTCTTCTTGAAAGCACGGACATTTCAGCACATCACTACCGCGACCTGGTTCTTTTAGGAACGTTATACAGGCGAACGGAACAATGGGAGCGCGCCGTTGCAGCCTTCCGGGCCGGGGCTGAGCGATTTGCATGCGAGTATTCGAGGCTGTCTCTGGCCCGTATCTTGGAGTTTCGTCTGGGACGTTATGGCGAGGCGCTGATGGAAGTGGAGCATCTCTCGCAGCAGGTAGAAGAGACGCGCGCGGTGGAGCTGCTGGCGCGTGCGCGCCTTCGCATTCAAAAGAAGCTGGAGAAGCAGCGGGCGTGACCCGTCATTTTCCTGAGTCATGCACCGGCCTCACGGCCCGCTCGTCCGCAATAACGCGCAGACCGCGCACAGAGACGCGATATCCCCCGGACGTTGTCACAAAATCTTTGGAAAGATCGGACAGGTCCGTGATCACAGCCAGAAACCAACCCTGAGTGCGCGCGGACTCTTTCGTCCGCGGGGCGGCGTAGATGCCGTCCTCCATCCGGTCAAACACCACCACCTTCTGATCGAGAGTAAGGTCGGAAGGGCCGGCAATCCGTGTTTTCAAAAAGTGCTTTGTGCGGATCTTGCGCCCGTCCGTAACACGGAGGAACAGCGCCTCACCACGGGTCTTGTCCGACGGCGGGACCAGCATCTTCCCCAGGTAGACGTGAATCCAAGCGTTGTCCCCCAGAGGCTCTTCGGAAAAGAAGTAGTCTTCCCCCTGAATGAAATGTCGGTCTTCAGTCGCTGTGAGGGGACTGACCCCCAGGACCACGAGGGCCACATAGACTGCCAGATTCTTGATGGGAAGGCGCATGTGAGTTACCAGTGTAGCGTAGTGTGGGGGCGCGGTCAGAGCCGGGAGCCGGCTCGCGCGAGCCAGTGTCTTGGGCGGCCGGTGCGGGTCAATCACAAGAGGTTTTGGCAGGCGATGCCGACGTCGCGCTTGCGTGATTTGCAGGGCCCATGATTATGTCTCCGCGGGTATATGAATCTTCCCCAATTTCTGGATTTTCTCAAGGCCGACCAGCAGTTTGGCTCATGCATCACGGGGGTCCACACGATCCCGGAGGCAGAGGCCCAATACGCGCCCACGCCCCCGGTGCTTGATCAGAGGATCCGGGACGCCCTTGCAAAACAGGGGATGGACAAACTCTACAGTCGCTCACATACGTTCTGCCCATATTCCAGAGAAAGCTTGAGAATCCGCACTCCCGCGCGCTCCTCTTATTTCCCACCAAGGCGCTTTCACAGGATCAGCTGTCATCGATCACCGGTTTCAATGACCGCGCGGAGACTGGTTACAAGGTCTATACGTTTGATGGAGATACGCCAACGTCAGTCCGACGGCGGATTCAGGAGGCAGGCGACTTTGTTGTCAGCAATCCCGACATGCTGCACGCAGGGATTCTTCCCCACCATACCAACTGGATCAAACTCTTTGAGAACCTGGAATTCGTGGTCCTTGACGAGCTGCATACCTACCGCGGTGTTTTTGGAAGCCATGTTGCGAACGTTATCCGAAGGCTGCTGCGCATCTGCGAATTCTATGGATCCAAGCCTCAGTTTCTGGCCGCGTCCGCAACGATCGCGAATCCCAAAGAGCATGCGGAGCGACTGGTGGGTCGTCCCTTTACGTTGATCGAGAAGAATGGGGCGCCCAGAGGAGCTAAGCACGTTATCTTCTACAACCCGCCTGTGGTGAACCAAGCCCTGGGGATCCGGGCATCATCGCTCCGGGAGACTGCATCACTCGGCGCCTATCTGCTGAAGAACAATATTTCCACGATCTTCTTCTGTAGAAGCCGGGTGCGCGTGGAGCTTCTCTACACATATCTGAAAGAACGCTGCCCTGAAGTCGCTCATCGAATCCGGGCGTACAGGGGCGGCTATCTGCCCAACGAACGGCGCGCGATTGAAAAAGATCTGCGCGAGGGCAATGCGCTGGCTGTCGTCAGTACCAATGCGCTTGAGCTGGGCGTGGACATTGGCCTGCTCGATGTCTCCGTGAGTCTCGGCTATCCCGGCAGTATCAGTTCCTTGATGCAGCAGTTTGGCCGGGCGGGTCGGAGGAGCAAAGAGTCGATCTCCATTCTCATGGCAACGTCGGACGGGACGGACCAGTTCCTCGTCACCCACCCTGAGTATTTTCTCGAGCGCTCACCTGAACAAGCCATCTTGAATCCTGACAATCTCATGATAGCTTCCGATCATATCAAGTGCGCCGCCTTTGAAATTCCATTCAAGAACGACGAATCGCTGGGATCGTTTCCGGCCACACAGGAGGTGCTGGGGCATCTGGCGGGGACGGGGGTATTGAATCAAGCGGGGTCCAAGTTTCATTGGATGAGTGACGTCTATCCGGCCAACACGTTCAGCCTCAGGTCAGGGCCG
>JACPZR010000392.1 GCA_016195395.1 Spirochaetia bacterium | reverse complement strand
ATGTGCAGAGCCTTGAGGATGCAGGAGTTCCGGAGATTGTGCTGACCGGCGTCAATCTGGGCTGGTACCGGGACAGGGCGGATAACGTTCGATTCGGGGAATTGGTGCGCCGCATTTTGGGAAGTCTCAAGACCGGGAGGCTTCGCCTTTCGAGCATTGAACCCTGTGATGTGGACGCGGAACTTGCCGAACTCAGCCTTCATCCGCTGTTCTGTGACTTCCTGCACGTGCCGCTTCAGAGCGGATCGGCTGCATCGTAACTGCAAGGTCGTCCCCAGGGGATAGAAGTGAAACGCCGCATGAATGCCCTCCGGATGCTGAAAGAGAAACACTGGCAGAGATACGTTGAGTCGGAAAAGGGGAAGATTAGAAATCTGGTGGTGGAAAAACCCAGGCGGCTTGAAGTGGAAGGCTTTAACGCATCCACGCTTCCCGTCAGTGGGCAGGAGAGCGCTCTTGTAGGGACAGAGATTTCCGGAATCACGGACAACTTCCTGCGGGTCATGGTCAACGTGGAGACACTTGTCGAAAAAGGAAACGTTATACCAGTGGAAGTGGGCCCCGTTGTGGAGCCGGGCATCGTCAGGGGTTTTGTGCGGGGCGCTGTGGCCCGCGATACAGATTTCTCCGCCGCTACTCGATAAGGGCGTAGGCCGGCTCCGGCTTGAAGTCCGGATTTCTCATCAGTTCCAGGCCGTAGATATGCTTGTTCGTTTTGAGAGTGCGGACCACTTTAAAGCCTGCGTCTTCAATGAAGAACCTCATGCGTTCCTGGGATACTTTCTGCGTGACCTCCGGGCCTGACGGGGCTTCATTCCGCTCCCAGTCGATGACGATCATCGCAGCATCCGGTTTGAGGGACCGCGAGACACCTCGCAGCGCCAGCGACGGATCAGCAAATGTCGAGAGGACACAGGAACAAAATACCAAGTCCATTTCCGGAATCCAATCCGGCAGGAGCGGATGCTCCGTTCTCTCTGTGTAGAACGGCACAAGGTTTGGGTATTCCTCCGTGGCTTTCAGCTTCAACACATGGTCAATCAATGCTTCCTGGCACTCAGCACCCCAGATATTCGCCCCCTCCGGGAGGTAGCGGTAAAAACCGGAGAGAAAGTACCCGTTACCCATGCCGAAATCCAAGAGGTCGTTCACGCCCTGCCAACGGATTTGGCTGAGTATCTGGTCTACGGGGAAGAGCTCCTTGCGTGCGGGTGAAAGGAGGTATGTATGGTATTCCGGCTCTTCATAGTAGGGAAGCCCTCTCACGCCTGCAAATGTGCCGGGAGCGCGCCTGTGGGCAAGCCAAACGCGGAAATCGACGCGAAAACGGCCTTGGAATCACTTCCGAGGGCGATCAAACCTCGATTTTGACCCGTCTAATACCGATACAGGCTAGGAAGGTCCGTACGGTCATGCGTTCGTCATACATCCGGCTATTTTTCGCAATGTTTGTGGCAGGTTCTGTCGCATTGACGGGGCAGGTCAAAGGCGCGGGTCCCATCCCGGGGATCGATACCATCCAGCGCGCCTTCGACCCGGATTTCAAACCACCGGACACGAAGAAGCAGGACGAAACCAAGAAAGACGACAAGCCGGAGGATAAGAAGGACCCGGCCAAAAAGGACGACAAACCTCCGGAAAAGAAGGATGATAAGC
>JACPZR010000391.1 GCA_016195395.1 Spirochaetia bacterium | reverse complement strand
GAGGTTCGAGCTGATGTACGTCGTAGCTGGCTTCATAATTTCTCCAGACGACAGCCTCGCCATGTAGCCGTAACGGATCAATGACGTATTCCCGGAACTGTTTCCCCAGGAAAATTTCCGATAGCCAAAAGTAAGACAGCTGGTCGAACCAGTAGCTGGTCTGGATCGGCATCAGCCGATCCTCTATCGTGACGGGTTTGTCCGTGGTCGACCATGTGATTGACAGTACTTCGTCGTATGCCGGCGGATAGATGTCGGCGTTATGGAAGATGGCGGTGCTGGACGGTTTGATGGTTTTCAAGAAAAAGTTTTTGTAGTCCATGGACGGCATGGCCTGGATGCTGCGCGCTACTTTGAGATTGTCGGCCAGCTCTAGAGTGACGACCTTGATGGCCTTCACGGAGCCGATCAATGGACCCTGTCCCACATAGCGTCCATGAACATTGACGCTCAAGGATCCCCCGACAGTGAAATTCGAGTAGGACTGCATGATCTTTAGCGACAGATTCTTTCGATCGATGGTTTCCTGAATCGCGCGCCAGGTGATACCCGCCTCCACGGTGATGGTCTTCGTATCGGGCGAGAAGGAGACAATCCGATTGAGCCCTCGCATGTCCAGGTGCAGCGTCTGTTCCGATGCCGTCTGCCCACCCATGCTGAAGTGGCCTCCGCCGATGGAGATGGGGCCGCGGTGCGTCCGGACCAGCTCACGAACTTCATCCACCGTCTTGGGCACCACAACCTCATCGACCGGAATCGGATTGATCTGCGTGATATCGTTGACGATGGTCGGAGCAGCGATGGCAAGGAGTGTCCATCCGTTCAACAGGCAGAAAACAAGGGAGGCGTACGTCAGGAGTCGTCTCAGCATGGCGCTATAGAGCTCGCAAAGGAGGTTTGACAAACACCATGAGCGTATTGCGGGTCGGGTCATGATCTTGAAGCAGGCGCGCCTTGGATTTCTCAAATCCAGCGCTGCCAAGCACGATTTCCAGTTGCGAGGCCGAGGTGAAGTTGCGGATCTGCGCGGCATTGTCGGCCCAGGAAATGTTCAGGCCGGCGTTGAAGACGTCATGAGCCAGCGCGACGAACGCATCCATCTCAGGACCGTCGACGTCGTGATCCCGAACGACCAGTAGGCCTCCGGGCTTCAATACCTGCCAGACGGCTTGGATGAATCGGGCACGTTTCTCTTCCGGTGCATGGTGAAACCCGATGGAGTTCGTCACGAGGTCGATGCTTTCCGCAGGAATCGACGTGCCGTCGAAGGGTTCATAGTTCCCCATTGGGACATAGGCACCCAGGGGGGTCAGTTGTCCGCGCTCCACGATGTCGGTGGGTGAATAGCTTGGTGCAAGGTCGGTTGCAGCGTGAGGTAGATGAGCTGATCGGAACTGGACTCGTTCGTCAGATCGATGATCAGCTGATGGAACTGGCTTTCGGGATATAGGTGGTAGACGTTTTGGAGGAACAGATAGAAACGGTCTCGTGCAAGCTGATCGCCATAGACTGTACGGAAGTTCGAACGGGGCGTTGTTGAGGACGAAAGTGTGGTCAGAACCGTGGTCGAAGCAGGCGCTACGCCTGCTTCAGCCAGATCCGCCCATCGCCACAGTGGCGTGAACGGCGACGAGTTCTCTGATGGCCATATCCGGAAGGTTGGGTTGGCAGCCGTGGCAATAGCGGCGAGCGCATACTTGAACGCGGTTCGTCGCGAAATGTTGGGAGAGGTTGCCATGAACTTCACTCCTGATGCTGTTGCGCGAGGGAAAGTTGCAGCTTTTTAGTATAGCCATTTATTCGTGATCCTCAAGAGGAATCCCTCACCGTGCAGAGTTGTGTGTGCGCAATGGGGAACAAGCAGAAAGAGCCGGAGGCCAGCGAGGCGCATACCTGCGGCATACGCCATTGGTGTTCAGGTTCACGGTTGCTTGCCCCGTTCAATTAGCCAGGGTTACAATCGGCGCGATTGCGCGTGCTGCCTTTTTCCGTTTTCGCACGCGAGGAGGCCGATTATCTGAACGTCATCGGGCCGGGAGCGAGTGAATAGACAAGAAGTGATTCAATGGGCAACGGTCGAGCGACTGGCCGGACCGGACGATATGGCGGTGGGATTCAAGTAAAGAGCACTCGGCCGGATAGCGTCCAGTCAGGCTGGCAGATCTTTTCAGCATCCTGCTAGAAT
>JACPZR010000376.1 GCA_016195395.1 Spirochaetia bacterium | reverse complement strand
CAGCCAAGCTTGGAGGCCCTCAAAATCATGCACACATTATACTGCGGCGCACCGCTCACAGTTGATGCAAACATACAATTTGAGAGCTTCTGTGATGGACCCGGTGATTTGATAGTGCGGTGCTCTGAATGATGGGCGTGGGTTGCCTCGAAGTAACGTTCCATTAGGTCGTACGGCGCATTCGACTGAAGTGAAAACGAGTCATCTGACCCGGTATGAGAAATGGATGCGTCCAAGATCGTGGAATCTAACAACCTGGACGATTCCAGGATCATAGAATTGAGTCGGATTGACCAAAGGACGCATTTCAGGGGCCCGACAGACGCCGCCCTGAAAAAAAGAAACCTGCCCGGAATCCCAGGCAGGTCACCTTCCTGCATTGTTTTTTGTATCCGGCGCGGATTAGCGCGCCGGTGAACCTTTCAGGTGGTTCGAATTAGCCCCCGTTCGCTGCGAAGTAATCGATGATCGCTGCGTAGAACTCGTTTTCGTCCATTGTGTCCGGACCAACGCCCGTGGGATCCAGGTGATCCTGGCCCAAGAGGCTGGACTTGGAAGTCATCTGAATGGAAGACGGGTTGTTCAGGTCGCCTACATAGCCGGTCGTTGAATCGGTCGTCATGTAGTCGTCGCACAGGAAGCACTCATTGTATTTCAGACGGTAGCCCATCTGGGCGGAGTTGATGCCCACGAGACCGTCGTCGTCTGTGTCAGCGCGGTTGCCGTTTCCAGTCCCGCCTGCGCCGTCATTGTTGCAGTCGTCTACGCAGTAGCCGTCGCCGTCAATGTCATAGAAGCCTTTGCTCAGGATGTAAAGCGCCGGGTTCATGTCCAAGCCTTGCTGCGCGCCGATGATGGACGCATATTTGCCGGGAACATAGGTGGCGCTCACGTTGTAGTTCTGGTTGAACACTTTCATACCAGTGGTGATTCCGTCGGTGGAGCTGTAGTCATTGTAGACCAGCTGCTTGGCAGATCCGATGGGGTCCATTCCGGTTCCGTATACAGTGTCACCGTACATGGTTGCTAAAGCGGAAACTACGCTCGTAACTCCGGGACCAAGGTCCAGGATGTACTTGGCCACGGGGGAGCCGCGGTGCGGGGACTGAACAGATACGATGTTCCGAACAACTGCGAAGCCTTTGCGCTGGTAGAGCAACTTGGCCGCTTTGCGCGCATCGATCCCGCCTTGGGAGTGACCGATGATGTTGACGTACGTTGCGCCAACGGAAGTGAGATAGCTCTGGATCTGGTCAGCCAATCTGGTTCCGCGGACTTCCGATGTCTGGAAGGGCTGGACTGCAGCTGCATACGCTTTCTGGCCGGAGTTCAATCCGCCGTTGCAGACCACTTCAAGAAACGCATCGCAGGGATCGCCCACGAAGTTTCCGACGTTGTCGCCGAAGTAGAACACGCCCAAAAGGTTGTCAAATCCGCCGAGACCGTGGGCAAACACAACCGGGTATGCTGATTTTCGCACTGTAGCCTGAACTGAAGTGGCAAACAAGGCCACTGACAGAACGAGGCAGCTCATGATTATCTTTTTCATTCTAGAGAAGCTCCTCAACAATTTCACCGGTCGGGAGTCCCGGCATGCCCAACATAGTGCAAAGTACGTACCAGGCACTTTCGCGCCTGGAATGGGTCATTCGGCCCATTTGGGTGATGCTTTCCAATTTCTTGGAATCCAGGAACCTGGAACTGTCCAACAAGAGGGATTTGCTGGGATCGCTTTGGGGCTCAAAAAAAGAAACCTGCCCGTTCCCGGGCAGGTTCATATGTTCATGCTCACTACAAGAACGTGCGCCGTAGCGCTTTTTTTGGACGATGGCTGACTAGCCGCCGTTCGCGGCGAAGTAGTCAATGATCGCTGCGTAGAACTCGTTTTCGTCCATTGTGTCCGGACCAACGCCCGTGGGGTCCAGGTGATCCTGATTCAGGATGCTGGACTTGGATGTCATCTGGGTGGATGTGGGGGCGTTCAGGTTGCCTACATAGCCGGTCGTTGAATCGGTCGTCATGTAGTCGTCGCACAGGAAGCACTCATTGTACTTCAGGCGGTAGCCCATCTGGGCCGAGTTGATGCCCACAAGGCCGTCATCGTCTGTGTCCGCACGCGTTCCGTTGCCGGCGCCGCCCGCTCCGTCATTGTCGCAGTCGTCTACACAGTAGCCGTCGCCGTCAATGTCGTAGAAGCCTTTGCTCAAAATGTAAAGGGCCGGGTTTACATCAAGTCCCTGCTGCGCGCCGATGATGGACGCATATTTGCCGGGAATGTAGGTGGCGCTTACGTTGTAGTTCGTGTTGAACAACTTCATACCTGTGCTGATGCCGTCCGTGGAGCTGTAGTCATTGTAGACCAGCTGCTTGGCCGCGCCGTAGGCATCGTTACCGGAGTTGTACACGGTATTGCCGTAGAATGTGGCGAGCGCAGCAACCACGCTGGTAACACCCGGTTTGAGGTCCAAGATGTACTTGGCCACGGGAGAACCGCGGTGCGGAGACTGAACGGAGACAAGGTTCTTCACAACTGCAAAGCCTTTGCGCTGATACAGCACTTTCGCTGCTTTCCGTGCGTCGATCCCGCCTTGGGAGTGACCGATCACGTTGACATAGGTGGCGCCAACGGATGTCAGGTAGCTCTGAATCTGATCCGCCAGCTGCGTGCCGCGGTATTCCGAGCTCTGGAAAGGCGTTACTTGAGCGGCGTAAGCTTTCTGTCCCGCGTTCAGACCACCGTTGCAGACGGTTTCCAGCAGCGCATCGCAGGGGTCGCCCACGAAGTTCCCAACGTTATCTCCAAAGTAGAAAACGCCAAGAAGGTTATCGAATCCGCCCAACCCGTGTGCGAACACGACAGGATATGCACTCTTCCGAACGGTTGCTTGTACTGAAGTGGCAAAGAGGGCCACGCAAAGAAGCAACGCAGTCATTACTATTCTTTTCATTGAAATGTTTCTCCTCAACAATCCCGGTCATGCGCCGGAACGATCCCACTAGTGCAAAAGACGTACCCGCAGGCGGCGGCATCGCTCGAAAATGGACCTTGGATGCGCCGCACACTGAACTTATAGCGCGGCGCACAGCACCGATCTGGCCGCAGATCCTCGTACATTGCGTTCCTCCAAGCCCACGTTTTCTACGGTCAAGTTGAAGCGAGTGGCAAAATCCGCGCCCACACTGATGCGATCCGAGCGTTATACATGGAGAATCCAGTTTTTTGGACTCCAAAACTTTGGACGATCCAGCAATCTGGATGAATTTCGTAAGAGATTTGGATGGCTTCAGAGCGGGCTTGGGGCGATGGAATGGAGATAGGCACAGGCCCTAAAAAAAGAAACCTGCCGGGAAATCCCAGGCAGGTCACCTTCCTGCATTTGTTTTTGTATCCGGCGCGGATTCGCGCGCAGGTGAACCTTCAGGTGGTTCGATTTACGAATTAGCCCCCGTTCGCTGCGAAATAATCGATGATCGCTGCGTAGAATGCGTTTTCGCTCATGGTGTCCGGGCCCAAGCCTGTGGGATCCAAGTGGTCCTGTCCCAGAACGCCGTCATGCGACGTCATTTGAACCGAGCTGGGATTGTTGAGGTCGGATACATAGCCGGTGCTGCTTACCGTCGTTACGTAGTCGTCGCAGAGGAAGCAGGAGTTGTACTGGAGACGATATCCCATCTGGGCCGAGTTAATGCCCACGAGGCCGTCGTCGTCTGTGTCAGACCTGTTACCATTGCCCTTTCCTGCTGCCCCGTCGTTATCGCAGTCATCTACGCAGTAGCCGTCACCGTCAATGTCATAGAAACCGTTGCTGAGCAGGAACAAAGCGGGGTTCATGGAAAGACCCTGCTGTGCGCCAATGATCGAAGCGTACTTGCCAGGGATGTAGGTTGCGTTCACGTTGTAGTTCTGGTTGAACACTTTCATGCCAGTGGTCACGCCGTCGGTTGAGCTGTAGTCGTT
>JACPZR010000375.1 GCA_016195395.1 Spirochaetia bacterium | reverse complement strand
GTTCATGAATTCATCGAATAGATCCTGGGAGAGATCCGCTTTGACTACTTTTGCCTTCTTGATCACGAGGCAGGTTCACTCGGCAAAGAACAGCGGTCAAGGAGATTGCCGCGCCATTCACTGCGACACAAGCTGGCGGCGGGCGCTTCGATACCGCACGGTGCACAGCGCACCGAGCGGCATCTGGAATGTTTACAGCGTAATGGCGCCTTTCACTTTCTTTTCCCGACCCTTGGGCGCAAGGTCTCCCTTCTCAAGTTCGCGGTAAAAGTCGAGAATTCGTGTCCAATATCGTTCTTCATAGAGGCCGGCGCGCACAGCGCCCGGTCCTGCGTTGTAGGCCAGGCACACTTGGCGCACATCCGGCATTTCTCGGAACAGCATGTTGAGGTAGCTGACGCCGCGCTCCAAGTTGGTGGCCGTATGAAAGAGATTCCCTGACGGCGTGCTCGTGCCGCGGACTCCGTCCATCCAAGCGACGGTGGAAGGCATCAGCTGCATGTAACCGCGGGCGTCCACGGGGGAAACTGCGTAGCGGTGAAAAACGGACTCCACACGGATGAGCGCGGTGAGAAAATGGACCTTGTTGACGGGACGGCCGTCGATTTGCATGGTCCTTGGAATTTCCAGCCGGCGCGACTCCGTCAGGATAGACTCAACAAGGAGGTTGCGCTCTGCGGGGGCAATTTGCTTGTTTTCTTTTGCAATGAAGAGCATCACGCGCTCCCTTTGGGCGGCGGATTCCAGATAGTTGAGGGGCTCGTACTGCTTCATGAAGATCAACAGCACAGCGATAGATGGGACAAGGACACGTTTCTTGATGAAGAAGCGCCCCGGAATACCCTGCTTTCTTGCTTTCGTTAAGAATCCTTCCAGCTTTTGGACGGTTTCTTTGAATTTCATGGTCTTCATATCGGCCTCCTTTATGCATCGCACAAAGTTATAGCCATGTTTTTTGCGGCGCACTACAGGTCAAGTCGGAACTGGGGGCAGTGTTCAAGGCCTAGGTTTGCGGTTTTTGGGGCTGTTTTGGCCCTTTTCCTGTCATTTTGGCCGATTTTTGGGGAATCCGGGCGCGCGGAGCCTGAAACGAGCGACCCAAAGCCCACATCAGCCCGTGTGCCGTGGTGGTTCAATGGCCAAGCATGGGGCGTCTCCGAGCGGGGCGGCGATAGAACCGAGGCCCGTTCCCAAGACCGACTTTGGACACCTCTGACCGCCGGCGTCGCTCCCACCCTTTCCATGGGCGACATGACGTTCCTGTTAGGCGCGGAGGGCGTCGCCTCCCAGGACACTCACTACCTGAACGCACAGGACAAATCTTCTATATATAGCGCGGGGATTGGCGTGGCCGGCTTGGGCTTTGCCTTGGGGTCGGTGCGCCAGCAGAGTGCCGGAAGGAGTTTTGGGGATACTCCGGGCATGGGTGCGTCGCCTCGAGTGGATGGGTTGTATGCGGGGATCGGGCGTCTCTTCTGGCAGTATGATCCGGAGGGATTTTTTTTTACAGGGAATGCGCTGGGTGGTTTTGTCGCTTGGTCGTCCGCGGGAGCTTCCCGGCGGCCGGCGTCGGTCTGGCAGGTAGCAGCGTTTGCGCACGGCCCCCTTCGAACGCCGGAAGAGGCTGTTCGGGAGAAAGATTGGACGCCCGATGACAGCGGCCTTGTCCTTTGGGGCGCCACAGCAGACTACCAAGCCGCTTGGGGTGGGTTCAGTTTTGCGTACGCCTCCATGCATCTTCCGGAACGGGCCGCTCAAAGTGGCGTGAACATTGGGAGCGTTCCCGTGATTCAGGGCCAGGCCGGGCGCGATGCGCTGCGCGTCATCTACGGCGGCGGACGCTTCGTGTTTGAAACCACGCGCCTGCACACGACGGCGGCCGTCTGGATGAACAGCGGCACGTCGTTTGCGGTCAATCCGCTCGGTTGGAAGAACGCAAACACACAGAAAGACATTCACGGTACACTCGCATACGCAGCCCTTGATTACGACGGTGGGCGTCTGGGCTCGCCTTCGTCCGCGTCTCCTTGTTCCCGGGAGGCCGGTCCGCGCATCTGCGTGGCGCTCCGTCCGGAAAAGTATCAGAGTTCTGTGGGCGCCGCTCTTTTATATACCACACGCGACGAGAGCGCGAGCGACAGGCACTCCCGCGCGTTCAATTCACCGGCCGCCACGCCCGAAGTGGCTGGCGGGGCTGCGTCGATACTCCTGTCCGGCCCTGTGCCGCTCCAGATTCAGGGACCGTTTGATCACGACAGGCAGACTCCAGCTCGCGAGTATCCAATGCGCGGTGAGGCAGATCGTCCCGGCCCCAATCCGGCGCCGTTCGATTTCGGAAACCAAGGCCTCCAGATGTTCTCTCTACGCGGCGGACTCTGGGCCGACTTGGTGCATCTGGATCTCTGGGCCAATTATGCGGACTTGGGCACAGCCCGCGGCCGCGAGGTCGTCGCGTCCGTGCGTCTGCCGGCGGGCGCCGAGCTGGAATCAAAGACAGAGTGGGAAATACTCGCGGCTCTGACCGGTGCGTGGGTGAAGCCGGATCACCGCGAGTACGACGAATGGACCGGCCTTTCAAAACCACCGCGCACCCGGTTCTATGCCCGCTATCTTCTTGGGGTCACCCTGCGGCTCTAGGACATGAGAGTCCGCGTGATGGCGGGTCTATGTGGTTTATCATGATTTGGGGCGGCGGTTGTGCCTGGTCGATCAGTTGACGGGGGACAGCCCCCGCTGAATATAAGTCCGATGGCACTGAGTAAAGAAATCGTCGGCAGGAAGCTCGATCCCTACACCTTTACCGTAGAGCGGGGGAAGGTGAAGGAATTCTGCAAAGCGATTGGTGAAACAAATCCGCTCTATCTTGACCCCAAAGCGGCCAAAGAGGCTGGGTTTGATGACACTCCAATCCCGCCTACGTTCCAAACCGCGTTTCAGTTCTGGGGATATCCCAAGATCTGGGACGACATGAAGGACATGGGCATTGATATCGCCCGCCTTCTCCACATGAAGGAAGAATACACATACGTGAAACCCATATACCCGGGCACCGTCGTCCACGCACAAGGCGAGGTCATCGACGTGAAGACCGGCAAAATGGATATGGTTACGTTCAAGACCACATACGCAAACGAGAAGGGCGAACCCTGCATCGAAGCGGAAATGGCGATCGTGATTCGGCCGGAGGGATCCTGATGAAGCGCATTCAATTCAACGACTACGAACAGGGCGCGGAAATTC
>JACPZR010000374.1 GCA_016195395.1 Spirochaetia bacterium | reverse complement strand
TGGAGTTTGGCGCGGCGGTCAAACAGCGGTTTCATGGCTTCTTCGTATTTCTGCGCTTTCCCGGCATCAAAGAGGAGCACGGCCGCGGAGTTGAAGAAAACGTAACGCGAACGGAAGGGCGAGAAGTGATGTGAGCGGAACGTAGTCAGGCGTCGGTTATGCTCAAGCGTGTACTTGTGCTTCTCAAGCGTCTTGTGCATCCGGTTCTTCTTCTCTTCGGCATTTGGCGGTTCATAGTTGGTCTGCGTGATTTCGTTGGGAGCCGGGCCCTTTTCCCCAAAGAGAGTGAATTTGAGTCCCTTGGTGGGAGTATGCTCCACGTAATTCAGCACTTTCCAAAACGGAGGACGCAGCTTTCCAAGCGGTTCGTTGGCGCCCAAGGATGCCTGCAGGTGTTTCTGGATATATTCAGAGCGTTGGTACTCGCGGTCTTTCTCTCCCCAGATGTCTGAGTCAGCAATGTCATTGGGGGTGGTAGTGATGAAGTGTACTACGAAGTCGTTTCTTTCAGGATCGTTGATGCGCCAGGATGGATAAGGGATCAGGCGACGTCCGGCCCGGTCCACCGCGTCTGTTTCATAATAAGCGAGAACGTACGCATACATGTCCACCGGGTCCGATGTGAGGTTCGCGATGTCGAATACAACGTCCAGAAATTCGCCCAAACCGTTCCCGGCATAGCGACGGTCAAAGTTCAAATTTCTCACAACAAAGCGCGTATCCGTGATGCTGATGGGACTGTAATCCTGTACAGCCATCTGAAGGCGCGGCCCCTTCTGCGCGTCTTTGGCGGGCGCGTCGGCCTTTTTCTCGCCGGGTTTCTGCCCCCCATCTTGAATGTTCTGGCCTTGGGGCTGGCTCGTCAGGACGGAAAATACCCCTGAAATGACGATAGCTGCTGCCAGGAAGTACGGAATCCTGTTGCGTCGGGTGAACATTATGAATCCTCTTGTTGATTATCGAATGGAAGCATGCATTCCGTTAAGGGCAACCTCTTCTTAATTCACGAAAAATCCAACAATTCTGTCATATTTAGCCAAAAAGAAGGCCGTGCAAGCTGAATTGCTGTTCACCGGCGGCCCTTTGATCCGTGCGTTATGTCGCCTGATGCGCAATAGAGAGCAATGGCCAGCGCCGCCGATGCGTTCAGGGATTCCACTCCCGCCATGATCCGAATCGACGTCCGTCTGCCGGGAAAATCGGCCGGTAGTCCCGTGCCTTCCCGGC
>JACPZR010000373.1 GCA_016195395.1 Spirochaetia bacterium | reverse complement strand
GTTTTTCATTGAGTTTGCAAATGCGCGGAACATCCCCGTCAGCGCAGAGAGTCCCAATACGTGGATCAATCAGACACTCAAGATGCAGAAGTACTACGCCATCTTACAGATGCACCCTGATTACAGAGACATCATCACTGAGGATTTCCTGGGCTTCATTAAGAATCAGGACGACGTCAGTGCAAGCGCCGCCGGCCTGCGTCGGTCCATGGACTTTGTTGCGAAACTGGACACGCGAACACCTTCATTCAAGAACGCGGTGCTGGCTCACTACGCCATGGCCCGGCGCACCGTTCCACGATGGGAAGACATACTCATAGAACTCCAGGTGAAGGCGCCCAATCTGAAGACGTACCGTGCGCCGGAGGACGTGCTGAAAAACATACGGGCCAAGATCTCAAAACTCCGCGAGAAAGTGAGCCAGCTGGCTGCGCAGGTAGCGGAGATTCAGGACATAAAAAAGACATTCTTCACCTTTGACGGCGTAGGCAAGCTTCAGGTGGAATTCCTGAATCCCATCGTAGAGGATATCGTCAGAAGAACATTCCCGGAAAACGTAATCAATGAAGCGCTGTTAAAAGCGCATAAGCGGGAACCTCACCGGCTCCTCTTCGTAGCCATGAAAGATCTGGATGTTTCGGCCACGGTGCTTCTGCAGGGGTCAGTAAGTATCCGCGGCGGGGGCGCGCACTCGCAGGACGTGATTCTGTTCAAGCCCGGACTTTTCACGGCACGGATGGAAGCCTTTGGGAACCTCTTCCGCGAGCTGGATCAATACATTAAGAAATATAAGAACATGAACTACACGTTCAATGCCTTCGTCACGGATGTGAAGAAACAGGGACTGGATGCTGTGACCATGAACTTCATACAGATTGTCCGCAGCGCCAACGGGATGTTTGCCGAATTCGCAACAGACCTGCGCAGCGTTCTTGACAATCACGCGCGGGCCCTCTCCGCCGAACGCGCGGGAAAAAGCACGGAGAAGCTGGTTCAGTCCAAGAGTATTGCCATTGAAAACTGTGCCACTGGGATTCGATTCATTCCGCATGCCACATCGGAGATCGTATCGTCCGGACGTTACAACGGCGTCACGGTGGAAGCAGCGCTGAAGGACATTGTGCGGAATCTCTACAACTACCTCTACATCTTCCGTCACGACGAGCTGATCCGCGCCCTCTCTTCCGTGGCCCCGCTCCAAGCGGACATCAACAGCGCTCAAGCGGAGCTGGCCCGCATGGGCATTACGGAAGAACCGGGCATAGAAACATAGTTGACGCGCTCCCCGGCGCCGCTCTATTCGTGAGCCTTCGGAGGCGATATGGTCAGGCAAATTGGTATTATCACATCAGGCGGAGACTGCGGCGGGCTGAACGGCGTTATCAAGGGCGCAGCACTCACAGCCCTCAGAAAGGGAATCAAGACTTTTATTATCCCCAATGGCTATGCTGGTTTATACAACCTCACGGAATTCAGCACGCTTACGGAACTGACGGAGCGTCGCGTGGATGCTATCGACGTCTTTCTGGCAGGCAGTGAGGCCGGGCACTCCCGCGTCAAAGTCTCTAAAATCAAAGACCAGGCCAAGTACGAGCGGATCAAAGAAGGTCTGGCCAAATTCAAGCTGGATGCGTTGATCATTGGCGGCGGAGACGACACGGGAAGCGTCGTCGCGGACCTTGCCGCCCAGGGAATTCCCTGCGTGCATGCCCCAAAGACTATGGACTTGGACCTGATGCCGTACAGCGTTGGCGGGGACAGCACCATCAACCGGATCGCTGATTTTGCGCGGGATCTCCGCACCACAACCCGTTCCCACAACCGAATCTGCGTTATGGAAGTGTTCGGCCGAAACGCCGGGCATACCGCTTTCCGCGGAGGCGTGGCCGGAGAGGCGGACGCGATTCTTATTCCTGAAGTCCCGGTGGACTTTGACGTTCTTTACGAAGATCTGAAGCGTATTTACTTCCATCGCATTGCTCAAAGCGACGTGAATGCCGGCTATGCAACGGTGGTCGTTGCGGAGGGACTGCGCGACGCGTCGGGCAATGAGCTCGTGGACCTCTCATCGCCTCCGGACGCGTTCGGTCACCGGAAGCTGATGGGCGCCGGGAAGTACGTGGTCAAACAGATTGAAGACCGCGTGAAGAATGACGTTACCATCAAAGGCCTGATGCAGAAGCACGGAATGTTTGTTGAGGGCATTCTTGAAATTCCTGAAGTGCGCGAAGTAAGACCAGGCCACTTGGTTCGATGCGGATTCACATCCGCCGTAGACGCCAACTTTGGCTTTGAGGTGGGAGCGTCCGCGGTGCATCTTGTCACCGAAGGAATCTATGGTGTCACGGTTGTGGGCTTCTTGGAAGGCACGGTGCAGTACATGCCCGTTGTGGAAGCCATCAAGCAGCGCCATGTTGACCCCGCCCAAGTGTCTCTCTATGAGGCGCTTGGAATCTCCTTTGGACGCCACCCGGTGGAACAGCGGGTCAAGTTTGAGAAGATCTCCGGTCGTCCCGTGCGCGTGTACTAATGACGGGCGCCACTGCCGGCCCCCGCGAGGCCGGCAGCACCCCCGATATCCTAAAGTATCAGCCCCATTCCAAAGTTGATCTGATCAATCTTGTGGTTGTCCGGGTTCAGATATTCCTGATCCCGCGGGTAGTTGGACATGGAGTTGTTTCTCTGGTATTCAAACTTCAGAACGATGTTGGGGTGAGGGTAGTACGCGAGGCCTAATGTCCAGATATTGCGGTCATTGGTTCTGTCTGCCGTTCCCTTCACGCCGTACAATTCTTTGCCGGGATCAGAGGCGGGGATGTATCCCAGGTCGCGGTTCCCCTGCGCCAGCATATCAGTAGTCTTGCAGTTCCCCGTGCGCGTGCATCCTGCATCCAGGAAATCGTCCTGCGATCCAGCATAACGTTGTACGGTTTCTTTCTGCGTGTTCAGGCGCTCGTTTCGCAGAAACACCAGAAGGCGCTGTTCGCTCTTGGTGAGGGAAAGCACGTTATACGCCACTTCCAGGTAGCCTCCCTGTGCCACACGGCCTACGTTTTCCCCTGTGGCCCGGTTTACCGCTTTCGTGTCTGCTTCGCTCATCCAGCCACGCGCCGCAAGAGCACGGGCTTCCCACGGTCCCTGTCGGAATAGAGCGTGCGCTTCCATGATCTGCACCAGGACGTGCGCCTTTCTCTGGTGGGTGTCCAGGTAGGTTTGCGCGTCCGCCGCCGACTGCTCCGTTGAGAAGGCGCCGGGAAGCGTGACCACAGCGCGGTCTTCTACGGTCACGGCCTTCACGCCTCCCTGGCCGGAACGGCCTGCGTAATAGGTTCCACCGATGGTCAAGGCCTCCCACGGTTTTGCGTCAACGTTGGCCACAAACGCTGCGTCGCGGAGCGTAGCCTGTGACC
>JACPZR010000367.1 GCA_016195395.1 Spirochaetia bacterium | reverse complement strand
TCTGAACCCCTCCCCGCGGATCGCAATCCCCACCACCAAACCGCCGATGATGTTGATTGCAACGATGATCAAACCGACGCGCACGTCCCCCTGCACAAACTTGGACGCACCATCCATGGCTCCGTAGAAGTTCATCTCTTTCTGGAGGGCCTCGCGCCGGCGCCTTGCTTCCTTCTCGTCGATATGGCCCTGCTGTTGTTCACTGTCGATGGCCAGCTGTTTACCAGGCATGGAGTCCAACGCAAAGCGCGCGGCCACTTCCGAGATACGTGTGGCGCCCCGTGTGATGACCATGATCTGAACCAACGTCAAGATCAAGAAGATGATGACACCGATGACGTAACTGGCAAGGCCCCCGGAACCTCCCACCACAAACGTGCCGAACGCTTGAATCAGCGCAGACCCCAGAGTGGGACCTTTCGTGAGAATCATCCTTGTTGTGGAAATGTTCACCGCAAGACGGTAGAGCGTCGTGATCAAGAGCAGTGTCGGGAAGACTGAAAATTCCGCCGGCGTCTTGGAAGACAAAGCGGTCAGAAGAATGAGAATCCCGGACAGGAGACTGACAGTAATCAGCGCATCAATAGCGAACCCCGGCATGGGGACCACGATCAGGGCAAGGATGAAGATCACCCCCACGCCCATGATGACTTCGCTGTTTCTCAAATACTTCTGGATTGTCTCAAGCACACACTACTCCTATCTCACGCCCGCGCCCGTCCGACGGAATCTGTCCAACTTGGCAAAAATAGTGCCGATTACACGATACAAATGCTCCGGAATCGGCTGCCCGATTTCCACGTCCTTGTACAGGATTCTCGCGAGAGGCGGATTCACCTCGATGGGGACGTTATTCGCGGTCGCGGTGCTCCTGATCAGGAAAGCCATGTGGTCCACGCCTTTGGCAATGACGATCGGCGCCACGGACTTTGCCGTGTCGTACTGAAGCGCTACCGCGTAGTGCGTGGGGTTTGTGATCACCACATCCGCCTTTGGAACTTCCTGGAGTTGGACGCGCTGGCGGCGCATCTGTTCCGCCTGTGACCGAATCCGCTCGCGAATCAGAGGGGACCCCGATTCTTCACGGAATTCCCGCCTCAACTCGGACAACGTCATTTTCAAGCTCTCCGTGAACTCGAAGCGCTGGTAGAAGTAGTCGGGAATCGCAAGCGCCACGAACAGGATACCGCAGATAATCAACAGCTTGAACGAAATCCAGCCAAAGAGTCCCAAGGCCTGAAGAAGGCCCATTCCCGAAGCGCGGAGCATGGGAATGAAGTCGTCCACCACCACCAAATACGTGGCTGTGGCAATCACGATGACCTGCACCAGAGTCTTCAGCAGATTGTAAATGGTGCGGCGGGCCGGCAGCACGCGCTTAAAGTCAGGGATCAGATTCTCCGGTTTGAATTCAAGCTTCTTCAGTGTGAAGAGTGCGCCTACCTGTGACACGTTTCCAATCACAGCCATGATAACGCCCGCAATCACAACAGGACCAATGATCTTGGCCGTATCAGAAAACAGATGCATCATCAGCATCTTCACATCTTCCGGACCGAAATCCGCAATCGTTCGGAAATCGAGCGTCAGGTAGCGGTTGAAAACAAGACGGCACTGCTCATAGACCCAGGCCGCGGTGAAGAAAAGAGTTACAACCGTTCCTAGGAGCACGGCGGATGACGCAAGATCCTGCGAACGCGGGACGTTACCCTTCTCACGCTCCTCCCGCTTGCGGCGGTCCGTTGGAAGCTCAGTACGACCCTCATCCTCGGCGGAAAAGCGCTGGAGATCAAAGTGGGGGAGGCGCGCGCGGTCCAAGACCAGGACGTCCCGGATAGACAGGGGCCGCGGCCGCCGGTAAAGAAATGACGTTATTGATGCGGCCATGTCTTGAACATGTCCCCCATCGAATCATAGACGTAATGCAGAGAATCGAGCATCAACGGCACAATGACCGGCATCAGGACAAACAGAAGAACCAGACCCACAGCGATGTTGATTTGAAGGCCCATATTCATGAGGTGCATCTGCGGTGCGGCACGGGACAACAGTCCCAGAGCCACTGATGTAATGAAGAGAATGCCGATGATCGGGATGCCGATCTTGAGCGCCGTAACAAACATCAGTCCAAAGAGCTGGTCCACGTGCGTGAGAAGGCCGCCGGCCGTCTGCGTGGAGATAATGAAAACAGGCAGAGTCTTGAAAGAAAGCGCAAGGGCCCGGACCATATGGAGATAAGCGGGAGCATAGACGCCGTCCACCTGAAAGTCCACTGCCAGAAACAAAATCAGACCGATCATGTTTTTCAGCGTGCCGATAATGGGAATGGAAATCTGCGCCTGCGGGTCCAAGACCTCAGAGAACGAAACACCGGCTTGGATCGAAAAGATTTCACCGGCGATCTGGAAGGCGCCAAAGATCATGGCGACCATGAAACCGATGATGACACCCACCGCGGCCTGACCCATGACATTCAGCGAAAATGCCGTGAATCCGGCTTCGCGCACCGGCAGTACAGCGGAAGCGCCGGGGTAGAGAATGGCGGCCACACCCATGGCCATGATGATCCGATGACGGTAGGCCACGGATTCCGCATTGAACACGGGCGCGGTGAAAAAGAGCCCGATCAGGCGCGCAAACACGAGCGCGTACTTCTGCATCCCATCATTGAGAAACTCCATCCCCATAGTCAGTACTTCTGGATGAGCTGGAAGACTCCGCGTGTATAATCCACCGCAGTATGAAGCATCCATGCGGCAAAGATCGTGATGGCCACAAACGCTCCGATCAACTTGGGAACAAACGTCAGAGTCTGCTCCTGGATGGAAGTAGTGGTTTGGAGAATCGAAACCGCAAGTCCCACCACCATCGTGATGATGAGCATGGGCGCCGATATTTTCAGCGTAATGATCAACGCGTCTGTAATCAGCTTTATAACGTCAGATTCCAGCATTTCATCCTCCGTAAGACATCACAAGGTTGTACGTTATCAAATGCCATCCATCCACAAGGATGAAGAGAATGATCTTGAACGGGAGCGAAATCATGGCTGGAGGCAGCATCACCATCCCCATCGACATCAACGTGGACGCCACAACGAGATCGATTACAATGAATGGGATGAAGATAACGATTCCGATAATAAACGCTTTCTTCAGCTCTGACAACATGAAGGCGGGGATCAGAATGTAGGAGTCGATGTCATCGACGCTCTTGATATCTTCCTTCTTCTTGTTGGCAAGCGTGACAAAGAGCCCCATTTCTTTGGCTCCATCCCGGCCGATCTGATGGATCATAAACTTTCTAAACGGTTTCAAACCGTCTGTGATGAACTTCTCCGTGGCCACCTGGCCTTTCATGTAGGGCTGGAGCGCGCCGTCGTTGAATTCGTGAAATGTGGGCGCCATGATGAAGATCGTCACAAAAATCGCGAGGCCAAAGAGCACCTGGTTCGGCGGCATGTTCTGGAGGGCCAGCGCGCGGCGGACAAAGTCGAATACGATCACTACCTTTGTGAACGCCGTCATCATCATGACGAGCGCCGGCGCCAGAGAAAGGAGCGTCAGGAGCAGGATCAGCATCAAGGAGACGGAACCTTCGCGTCCGTCGCGCGCGGCACGGATACCGTCGATCACGGGAATCTGGAACTGCTGCGCCGAAAGTCCGCCGACCACAAGAAAGAAAAGCGCCAAAACAATGAAGCCTCTGCCCCACGCGCCGAATCCCGGGAAGCGTCTGTATATGGCTCCCCTACCCTGTCTGTGCACCCAATGCGACATAATGCAAGGTCAGCACAGGGCCGTGAATGTACAAGCTTTTTTTAAAGAGCCGCGCGGCCTTCCGATCCGCTCAATGCAAAGGCTAGGCTTTGTCGCCCATGCCCGGCAGCTCGGACTCGGAGGGTGAGGTGCGCAGCTTATCCAGTTTCTTCTTCTGGCGGTTGATGAGAGCCTGAAGGGCAGCCGTGGGCGACACCTCCGTCTCTGCGGCTGAAGCGGGCGGCCTTTGCGAAGAAAATGCCGGTCGGGCTGACACGGAGGCCGCTCCGGGTCCGGAGGCCGCGTGGGCGGTGTCTTCCTGCGTGAACTGTCGGAGCACATCGCGAAAATCCGTTTCACGCGATGCCGCATCCGGCCTGCCGTCTGTCCGCGAGGGCCAGAATTTGACATCGGTCTTTTTAATGGCTTTGGTCAAAGAATCCATCAGGGTAGCCGGACCAAGTCGACCCTTCTGTGAATGCCAGATCCGGATCTTATCCGCCATGCCCTGATCATCCACCGGCATGATCATATTCACACCGCTTTCAGAAACACCGAGCACAATCATCCGCCCCGCCAGTTCCACGATCTGCAAAAACTTTCCCTGCACAAGCGGCACGGTAGCCATCACCACAGCAAGGTCGCCCGTAGGCATCAGGGCCGGGTTTTTCATCCGGATAAAACGCACCACCAGATAGAGACCCAGAATCATCACCGCAAGGAGGCCAAAGAAGCGGAGGACCGTAGAAACAAACGAAGGACCCTCCTCTTTGGAAGAAAACAAATTGTCCGTGCTCCCGTTCCCGGGGTCGCTGAACTTAACGTCTTCTTTTTCAGGGCGACCCTTGCCGGGCTCACTCTGACTGGAGTCGCTTTTGGTGGTATCGGAGGCGGCGGTATTGGACTTATTCCCGTTCCGACTCTTGATCTCTGCCATCCAGGACTTGTCGATCTCGCTCATCACCGGGTCGCGGTCGCCTGCTTTGGCATCACGCGCGTCCTTGGGATCTTTGGAATCCCTCGACTCTTTCGAATCTTTCGGGTCTTTAGATACTTGGGATTCTTTAGTAGTTTCTTTGCGCGGCCGGACGGCCGTGTCGCTCTGATCCTGCGCTTTGCGTTGAGCGCCCAATGACGTTATCGCCGCAAAGAGGGCGGCCGCAAACAACAGACGCAGAAGCGATTTGAGATCCACTATTTCTGGCCTTTCAGGCGGTCCATGGGGCTTACGATATCCGTGACGCGCACACCGAAGTTTTCATCGATGACCACGACTTCGCCTTTTGCGATCAGTTTTCCATTCACCAGAAGATCCACAGGTTCACCGGCCAACTTGTCGAGCTCGATGATGGAACCTTCCCCAAGGCCCAGGATTTCTTTGATGTACATCTTAGTGCGACCCAACTCCACCGTCAGAGACATCTGCACGTCCATCAGCAGATTCATGTTGGGATGCACAGGGCCGGAACCACTCATAGATAACTGCGGGAATTGAACCTCTTTGACTCCGGCCTGACCCGGCGCCGGGCCGGAAGCCATTTCAGAGCGACCGCCTCCGCCGCCGCCTGCCCCGCCTGCCCCGCCGCGCGCAGAGCGCGCAAGGTCAATGGCCGCCATCTGCGGAAGAGCAATCGTGATGCGGGTATCCACGCCACCTTCAATCGTAAATCTGGGCGCTGTCCGGGGTGCCGGTGGGAGCTTCATCGCCTCCCATCACAATGCCCGCCACCTTCATGGCATCGGCCGTGGGCAAAAAGAGGGCCATTGTGCCCTGCATGGCGCCGGACAAGGATTGCGAGAAAGCGACCGTATTGACCGCGAATTCTTTCCGGATTTCTTCCTGAGACCTCATCTCAGCGTAGGGGGCGCCAAGGCGCACGTTACGGGAGAGGATCATGGAAAGGCTTTGGCCGCCGGATTGCAGGCCTTGGAGAACGACGTCCGCGACGGTCTCGCGTTCTAATGGTGAAAGGTCACGGCCTGCCGTGCCGGACGCTGCCGGCCCGCCGGTTTCCACCGCAGAGGAGGCAAAGTCATCGGCCCCCTGAAGAAGAAGGTCTATCTCTTCTTGTGTGAGCGAACCATCAGCCATGAGTCTGCACCCTAATGCGACATAATCGGAAAAATGTAAAGAACTTTATTTTTCCGCCGTGCATCCCGTTCCTAAAAGAACCTTATCATTAGGTTACGGTTCGGTGGCGTTCCGCGCAAGGG
>JACPZR010000366.1 GCA_016195395.1 Spirochaetia bacterium | reverse complement strand
GTATGAGACTTCGATTCGTTTTTTGCGGCATGCTTCTCTTGGCTTTGCATGGCCTCATGACTGAGCGCGCCTATGCAGAACCCGCGAGTACAGACCAGACCGTGGTCGAGGTGAAGAAGGCGGACAAATCGGACGATGCGGCGCGCCTACGATTGGCGGTACGCAGGCTCTTCGGCGATCTCACCTTTGCCTTTCAAACAGGACAGCGGCAGCGGATCCAACAGTTGCTCGTGGAGCTTAACAAAGTGGCCCCGGCTTCGCCGGAGAACGCATACTTCCAGGGTCTGGCCGCATATCGCGACGGAGATAGAATCAAGGCCGTGCAGTGGCTCAGGCGTGCCGTAGATCTGAATCCGGAGTTTGACCCCGCGTGGAATGTCCTCGGAATGATCATGCTCGATGCGGAGCGGTTTGATGAAGCAGCTTCCGCCTTCTTGAGGGCAGAGTCCGCGAACGCTTATGATCCGCACTATCCGTATAACGCTGCCGCCGCCATGTTTTCTGTTAAGAATCTGAAAGCGTGCGGCGAACAGGCACAGCGTGCCTTGGATCTGAAGCCGAACTTTTCGGAAGCCGCCTATCTGAAAGCTATGTGTCTTTTGGAGGCGGGAAACGTAGAAGGCTCGCTGGCCATATTTGAAACGGCGCTGAAGGACAACAGAAGAGCGCCCGAGTGGACTGCCGACTACCTCCGCGCCGCGGACAAAGCGGGAAAAGAAAGCATCATTGTCAAGCTGCTGGAGACAGGAATTGAGGAGCAGCCGGCGGCCACCCGGACGGCGGCCGGTGTGTACCTGCGCTACGGCGATTATGAAAGATCCCTCCGCCTGTACGACAGGGTTTTGCGCAGCGGCACGGCTTCCATGGGGGACCGGATGGCCTATATCAGGTGTGCGCGACGATTATCCATTGATCCCAAGGCCGCGTGGATAGGGTTGACAGAGATAGATAGGAAGACCCTGGATGACTACGACAGAAACATCCTGTCAAAGCGCGTGTTCGGGGCCCGTGACAGCATCATGAACCCGGCAAAATAGAAAACAACCCGGACCCGTCCTCCCCGGACGTAAACGGAACATCCTTGCGGCCATTGAGTTCGCGGCACTGCATGCGGAGTTCAGACCAGAATTCCGCAGATTCGGAATCCGTCAGGAGCCGCAGCTTGTGGCCTCCTGCCCGAAATTTTCCAAAGATCGGGTGCACTCGTACGCTCTCTAGGCGGTTTCGTGTTCTACTATAGATGAGCTCCGCTGAAAAGTTGTTCGATTGCTGCACGGTAGCGCTCCCAAAGAGAAAATTGCCCAGAGAGTAGACGATCACACCGGATTTGTAGAACTCGATGCCCTGCGGCACGTGGGGATGATGGCCGATGACGGCATCCGCGCCCGCGTCAATGAGAGCATGGGCAAGATCTATCTGCGACTGCGACGGCGCCGTAACGTATTCCACACCCCAGTGAAGAGACACGATCACGTGATCTGACTTTTGGTGTGCGGCCCGGATCCGCTGGGCAAAACCCCAGCGCGTGGAGATGGTGCCCGGAGTCTGGAGACCGGCTGTAACGCCATTTTCCTGTATCTCATTGAAAGAGAAGATGGAAAACGTTATGCCATTCAAAGTGACCACAAAGGGAGCGCCCGCATCGGACTCCGTAGGTCCCGCGCCGGCCCAGCCGATACCAGTGGCCTTGAGATTCTTGAGAGTTTCGGCAAGTCCATCCGCTCCCATATCCATGCTGTGGTTATTCCCCAGAAATACCATGTCGATCCCCATGGAGCGGAGGGACGAAAGGCTCTTGGGTCCGGAGTTGAACACATAATATTTTCCGGGCATGGCCGTGCACGTGGTGCACACTGCTGATTCCAAGTTGATAGCCCGGAAGTCCATTCTACGGAGGAGAGGAAGAATTTCGCGGAATGGAGTGACCGGGTCGCCGTCGCGCTGTTCCTGTTCCACTCCCCAGGAGAAATGCGTATCGCCGCCAAACCAGAGGGAAACGGTTTCCGCCTGCGGATCGGGTGCCGTGTCGCTCTGGGACAGAAGCGGCGCTCCCAGGCAGATCGCAGACGCCGCAAAGAAGAAGAACCAGAGTGCCCACTTGCGCTTGACGCCTTTCCAATCCACATGGTGAGTGCGGGGTACACCATGAAACCAGCAATGAAAAAAAATCCCAGCCTCCGCATGCTTGGGTGCGGCGCGGCCGTCGCTCTGCTTACTTCATGCATCAACGTGACGGTTCCGGCCTTTGGCCAGGAAGCCAGGGTACTCTACGAGCGTACTGTGTATTCAGATACGCCGGCGTCGATGTTCGGAATCCAGCCGGCCAAAGCCCTGATGATCCCGATTGAGGGTGTCATTGCACGGGGAGAGAGCGGGCGCGGGCAGACGACGCCGGCCCGGATCCAGCGTATCCTGCGCGGAGCGTCGCACGACCCTTCGATACGGGCTGTGATTCTGCGCATCAATTCTCCGGGCGGCACCGTCTCGGACTCTGATCTCATCTATCACATGCTGAAAGTGTACTCGGCGAAAACATCGGTGCCGATTTACGCGCACGTTGACGGTATGGGCGCGTCCGGGGGATACTATGTGGCCATGGCGGCTTCAAGCATCAATGCAAGTCCCACGTCTATGGTGGGGAGTATCGGCGTTATCATGCGCGGCTTCGGCTTCCAAGGTCTTCTAGAGAAATTGGGGATTCAATATCGCACGGTTCAGTCCGGAGAGAATAAGGATATGTTTTCCCCGTTTCGTGACTTGAAACCGGAAGAACAGGCAGTCCTGAAAAAACAGCTCTTGTTCGCCTTCGAGGGATTTCTGGCTGTTGTGAAAGAATCCAGGGGACAGCGTCTTTCGGAGGAGGAACTCCGAAAGCTCGCAGATGGGAGTGTGTATAACGCTAAAGAAGCAAAAGACGCGCGGCTCATAGACTCCGTCATGCACTTTGATGTGTTCATCGAGTCCTTGAAGAAGGAGAAGCAGTGGCCGGGGATTCGTGTAGTTACGTATGCCGCGGACCCTATGCGGGATTACAATCTGTATGATGTTGAAGACGAAACCCGCGAGCCCACGCTGATGCAGAGCGTTGACTCTGCCATGAAGCTGCACAGCGCCTTCTTCTACTATCTCTGGGACCCGCCGGTAAAATAAAAAACCGCGCGTTGGTTTCCCGCGCGGTTTTCACTCCAAGGTTACGGCCCCGATTAGAACTTCTGATTCGCCGGAACTTTCAACGGATCGTTCGACGTGTCACGCTTGATGACACT
>JACPZR010000365.1 GCA_016195395.1 Spirochaetia bacterium | reverse complement strand
TTCCGGTTCGCGCGTGGGGGCGTTCTGCGGCATAGGAAATCCCAGAGCGTTCTTTGCCACCGTAAGGTCGCTGGGATTCATTGTGGCAGAGACAAAGGATTTCCCGGATCACTACGAGTATCGCGCCTCCGACCTGGACCGTTTGGACCGATCCATTCCCTGGGTGACTACGGAAAAAGACTGGGTGAGGATCGCTCCGTTGAACGACGGCGTGCTCCCGCAAGGTCTTGTCATATCGCGGCTGGCTGTCCGCCTTGAAATATTGGACGGCCGCAGTGAGGAATTTGTCCGGCTTGTTTACAAGGGTCTTTGAAGCTGGTTGACCCCGGAGGGCGTTCTGGCGGTCTGTGCGCGGTACGGAGGTCACATGAGTCTTTCCACGATTATCGTTTTTGTGCTGGGGCTGGTGCTTAACGCTTTGGCGAGCATTCTCATCAAGGCGTCCGCCCGTGATGAAGTGGAGGCCTCCCTTACCGGTGTCATCAAGGGCGTGCTGCTGAACCCCATCCTCCTTGGCGGGCTTGCGTCCTTTGGCCTGGCATTTTTTGCGTACCGCTACGTCCTGGGACACATGAAACTCTCTGTGGCATATCCCATCTTCACCTCATGTGGATTCATCATTGTTCTCATTGCTTCGCGTTACTTCTTTGACGAGCAGCTGAATTGGGTTCAGTGGGGCGGCATCGGCTTGGTTCTGGGCGGAATCTGGATGATCGCCTCGCAGATCTGACATGTCCGGACCGCTCGCAGGCATCAAAGTCGTAGACCTGTCCCTTCTTCTCCCGGGGCCTCTGTGCTCCATGTACCTGGGGGACATGGGGGCTGACGTTATCAAAGTGGAAAACCCGCGGGCCGCGGACCTGACGCGTTATATGGGCACACGCGTTGAGAGCCCTGACAAGTCGCACTCGGAATCGGGAATGTTTCTGGCCATCAACCGCAACAAACGTTCCATCACCATCAACATCAAGAGGGAAGAGGGCCGCGAGGTTTTGTTCAAACTTTTGGAGTCGGCAGACATATTGTTGGAAGGGTTCCGTCCCGGCGCGTTGGACGACATGGGGATCGGCTACGAGGCTTTGTCCGCCCGCTTCCCGCGATTGATCTACTGTGCCATCTCCGGTTACGGAGCCACCGGCCCGTACAGAGACCTTGCGGGACATGACGGCAACTACATTGCGCATTCCGGGCTCCTGGGAATTACTGGGGAAGCGGATGGACCGCCGGTACTCCCCGGGTTTCAGGTGGCGGACATCGGCGGCGGATCCCTCACGGCCTTGTCTTCGATTCTCGCAGCGTTATACGCGCGGGAAAAAACCGGCCGCGGGCAGTTCCTTGACATCAGTATGATGGACGGAGCGTTTTCTTTCTTGTCTCTGCACGCCGGCGAGTTCATTGCGTCGGGCCGTGACCCCGAGCGCGGCGAGTCGCCCCTGTCCGGCAGCCTGCCCAACTACCACGTCTACGAGTGTAAAGACGGCCGCCACGTCATGCTGGGTTCATTGGAGGAGCGCTTCTTCCGCGGTTTCTTGCGCCGCATTGACCGTGAGCAGATTCTGGAAGGTGTCAACCTCACAAGCATGGATGACCTCGCGCGTCTGCGGCCAGTCATGAACGACATTTTTAAGTCCAAGACCCGGGACGAATGGGCCGCGCTCTTCACAGACCCTGAATGCTGCCTTGCGCCGGTAAACACGATCAAAGAAGCTTTTGCGGACCCCCAGTTGCAGTCGCGCGGGATGGTTGTGAAGATGAATCACCCTCGTCTGGGCGAAATATTGATGGTGGGTTCGCCGTTTCGTTTCTCCCAGACGGCCTGCGAATACCGCCTGCCGCCTCCCGGACACGGCCAGGACACGGATTTGGTCCTGG
>JACPZR010000364.1 GCA_016195395.1 Spirochaetia bacterium | reverse complement strand
GTCCCAGACCCGCCCCGCCGTACTGTGTGCCTGCGGATTCATGTCCCTGTTCAAAGTATTCGAAAATGGCTTCCTGCTTGTCTTCTGGAATCCCAATGCCGGTGTCTTCTACAGAGACTTCCACCATCGCGCCAGTGTTCCGCGCCGTAACCTTGATATGTCCACGCTTTGTGAACTTGATCGCGTTCCCAACCAGATTGATCAGGATCTGCTGCAGCCGCGATTCGTCGGCCTCCACGGGCGGAGTATCCCGCGGTACCGCATTCACAAGGATAACGTCTTCCGATTTTAACAGAGGACGGAGCGTCACAAGCACAGACTCGGTGAGCCTGGGCAGGTTGATGGACTGGAGTTCCAACCGCACGTTTCCGTCCTGCAGCCGCGAAAAATCCAGAACCTCATCCACCAGCGTCGAGAGCCGCCGCCCGCTCTGGATGATCATGGCCAGGTTCTGGCGTGCAGCGTCCGGCAGAGTTCCCGCGGCCCCCATCAAAAGAGAGTCCGCAAGACCGATAATCCCGTGCAACGGCGTGCGCAATTCGTGAGAAGTACTGGCCAGAAAACGGTCTTTCATCTTGTCCAGCTGCAGAAGCGACGCGTTCTTTTCGTCCAACTCCTGGATGAGAGTGTCCCGGTCGTTTTCAAGGATGGCAAAGCGGCGGGCCAGCGTGACAACCTGGGACATTACAAAAGAAAAGAATCCGTACTCAAAGAGAGGATTCATAGAACGGATATGGAACAGGGAATTGACCATGTCCCAGCCTGCGGCTACGTAGAGAAGAATGATGCCTGCCGACAATTTCCCTGCGTCGCGCGTGCGCATGAGGATGGCCCGGCCCAGAAAATACGGCGGGACAAGCAGCCCCACGGGCAGATGCGTATAACGCCAGATTTCAACCGGATAATAGAAATGCTCGGGAGGGGCCACCGTAAGCACGGCTGACAGGACGATGTCCAATGCCAGCATGCCGCGCATCCACAGGGGCACTCTGTCTTTGGGATAGAAATACGACTGCAGAAACAGGAAGAGAAACGGAAACAGAAACATGAGCGAAACATGCTCAATGGTTGTCAGAATCGCTGTGTTCGCTATCCGTCCGTACGCAAATCCTGTTCGGGAGAAGAAGTACAGAAATACGCCCACGGAAAAGAGGCCAAAGTAGAGATTGAAGCGCTCACGTCTGCGTCCCAAAAACAAGATCAGGTGGTAGATCCCAAAGCCCAGATACAACGACATCAAGGCAATGCTTCCGGTTTCGTCGGAGTCGCGCTGCACCTGCCCTGACGGAGCAATACGATATCCGTCCCCATAGAAAAGTCCGGGAACGCCGCCCGCTCCCTGCGCCCCGGGGTGCGGGCCTGCCAGGCGGAATGTCAGCAGGTTGTTTGCAGCC
>JACPZR010000363.1 GCA_016195395.1 Spirochaetia bacterium | reverse complement strand
GCTGCCAGCGAACAATACCGCTGACGGAAACGGTTTTGTTCTCCGCCGCAGCCAGCTGGGTTTTGAAAAGCAGTGGAGCGACTCGCTCATGAAAGCGGTCTTCACTACGGATGTGATCAGAAACCACGAGCTCTCGAATGACACCGCTGTCAACGGAGGGTCGCGCCAGGACCCGTACCTGGCTTACGTTTCGAATGCCTTTGTTCAAAACAGTTTCTTTATGGGTCCCATGTACGCATCGGTCCGGCTCGGCGTGCAGGAAGTTCCGTACATGTACACGGAAAAGAACCCCAACCTGAATCTCTCTCATGTGATGTTCACTGTGCCGGAGGACATCCACTTCACTCCGGACCGTTCCGATATCGGCGTCAGTTTTCTAGGCACAGCGGAACGCATCGCTTTTCAAGTGATGCTCGCCAACGGCGAAGGAGCGCTCCAGTACCAGGGAAAGGATTCTTACGGCTTTGATCTCATTTCCCGGCTGAGCGTGACAGCTGTGAGCTTGGATTCATACCGGCTGGTGGTCAACGTCTATTATAGGAAGGCTAACATTGCGGGCTACGCCGGCAACGAATGCCGTGAAGGAAAGTCGGTCTGCCTTGGAGCCGACAGCGACGTTACCACCAATCTCAAGCGCGATATCCGCGCCATCAGGGACGACTACTATGGAGCGGAAGCTGTATTCACCGCGGGGTCGTTTGTTTCCATTCCTTTTGGATTGTTCTACGTCCGCGATTACGGCGGCGCGGTTTCTGATTTGGTTCCCGGCAGATCTGTTTACTATGATCCCGATAGAACCGGGCGGGCTGCGTACGTAGGCGCGATGATCGGCGGGAAGACAGTGCGATTCTTTGTCCGCGGCGTTCAGGGAACGGGAACAACGGGGCAGCTGACAGGCACCGTGCACTCCACCGGGTTTTTGTCTGCAGTGGTGAAGCAACAACCCGCCGGGTCCCTTTCCACGTCTGTGACGCTCACTCCTATGTATCAGGTGCAGTACGGCGATAAGTCGCACTACAACAAATGGACCACCGGGGTGGACTTGCAGCTGGGAACCAACGGCAGTCTGGCCTTTGGCGTGGAGCGCTTCACGTCCGTGACCGCAGGCGGTGAACCGACGCGACGCTATGTGGACCTTCTGGGCGTAGAGCACACCCGCTTGGAATATCTGGACCAGTATCAAACAGGGGCCAACCGCGGAATCTCACAATACAAAGACAACCCCGTCCACTACTTCATCCGTGCTGCGCTCCGCTTCTAGCCACCGGACAGCCTTTTAGGACTTGCGCCTGGGCTGGGCAGAGAAAAAACCGACCCACTATCCAGCGCCATGAGAACCTTTGCAGCCATCGCCCCGTTTGCCTTCTTCTTGGCATCTTCCTGTTCCTGGATGAGCGATGGTGAAGTGGAGATCTTCGAAAAAGGCGCCGTACTGAGCCGCGCCGAGACGATCTACGAATTCAAAAATGCCATCTTGATCAACATGGGTCTCTGCGCCCAGAACAGGAATGCGGGGTACTACGCGGTGGGAAGCGCGGTGGGTGAAGAAGTCACGCGGACCCACTATGAACGCACGTCTGTAGAGAACTGCGTGGCCCTTTTGATTGCCACTCCTTGTGGTTTGAATCCAGACGCGAACATTGTGGTATTCCCCAGCATCTATCGCGCCGTTATCCGCGGCTGCGTGCCCCGCCCCACAGGTCTCTGACCGCTCCAAAAGGCTTGTTTTTTTTTCTTCGCCCCTTAATTTTGTCAAGGAGTGCAGCCGAAACTGTCATTCAGGAGACCTCTGTCGTGAAAAAGCCTGAACAAAAATTGCTCATCTCCGGATTTCTTTCCGCGGCGCTCGCGGGAACCTTCCTGATTATGTCGCCCGCGTCTAACGCTCAGGAAAAGAAAGACGAGCCAAAGAAAGAACAAGCGTCATCTGTCAGCGCTGACAGGAAGTCTCCCACGGATCCGCTCCGCACCTGCGTCAAGATGGCTCCGGGAAAGGTTGCGCCCGCAAAAGGGGACGCCGGGCATGAAGAAGAGCCGCAGATCATCATATCGGAACAGTTTGAAGGGAAGTACGAAAACCCGCAGGAAAAGTATTACAGGGAAGAGATCATCCGTCTGCTCAAGATCGAAATCAAGAACGTTAACCGCGCCATCCATGATGTTGAAACAAAGCACAAGGTGCTGATCAAGCTGTATCCGCAGTTTGAGAGCTACCAGGAAATCATTCTCGAAGACGTTCCCGGAGCTTGGAGAAGCGGGGAATTTGTAAACGCCCGGCGGACGCTCAGTATGGGTTACGGAAACGACCACAACCTCGACTGCATGGTCCTTGATTCCACCACGCGCAACGTCTACAACTCCGACCTTTGGACCAGAAAGATTCTGCGGATGCGCGACTACTCCGTCCAGACGCTCGAGATGGAGACGCTGCGGCACAACTATCGCCTCTACGAAACATTTGATAACGCCTCCCCTGAGGTTCAGCTCCGTGCGTTCCGACTGGTGTATCAGAGTCTCAGGACGGCGCTCTATTCAATGGACATGCTGATTGCGGCCTACTACGAACACAAGAACCGCAAGAACTATTACCAGATCAATTTGTAGTACTGGGCGGGAACTATGAACCGCACCCCGCGTGCGGGAACGCCTGTCATTCGCGCGCGGCACATCTGCGCGCAAAGCATGCAGCTCCGGAGTCTCACCGGAGCTGTTCTTTTATCATCCGCGCCGCCATCGCATAGCCTCCGTCTGCCGCGTCCACAAAGTGGACTTCCCGGGCCGTCCCTTCGTTGACGAGACAGGTCATGAGGGCGCGGTCGGAGACATGCACACCGTAGGCTAACGTCCCGTTTGAGCGTTCTTGTGCAAGGAAGCGCTCGATCTGCGAGCGCTCTGATGAACTGCATGCAAGGACCATCTTCAGCGTACCGTCGAACTTGCGGTAGTCTGTGGCGCGGATGATCGTCTCTTTCAGGTCCACCAGGTCGTATCCATTCACTTTCACCCTGCCGCGCATTTTGTGCTTAATTAGAAATGCGCCGATGCTGAGCTGGATGCGCGTGATGATTCTTGCCGCCCAGGCGGCCGGGCCTGTGCCTTTGGTGACGCGCGCTTCGATGGCGATGCCGCGCGGCTCTCCCATGCGCATATGCGTTTCTGATATCGGGTTCTGCGTATGCTCTTCACCCACCACGTCATGGATGTATGTCAGGAATCGATCTATCACGTGGGGCCCCAGCGGTTTCACGATGATAGAAACAGTTTCCCCGCGGTGACTCTGAATATCGTGCCAGCGGCAGTTGAATCCGGTGAAGTCCGCGGTGTTCGTGATCGGATGATCCGCGGGCAGGAGGAGTGCGCTTCCCGGTTGCTTGACAATCGCTTCTGCGGCTTCAAGGCCCGTCCCCATAAACATGGCTTGATTGTACTGCTGCGAGATCTGGAACTTGGCCGCGCGGAGCGTGTGACCGCCTGCGTTCAGAGTGCGGACCGGGACAAAGCCCACGCGGAGCTCCAGCTGGAAGACATCACGCACAAGAGCCCTTGTATCCGCGAGAACGTTCTTGGCCTCACGGAGCGCAAATTCGGGCAGGAGAAACGTAACGCCGTCTCCGCCAAAGACAAAGGGAATGTCGAGATCGGAGAAGAGGTTGGCCACGGCCACCACAGAAATAGCGCCGGCGCGGTTCACGTCCTTGTATCTCCCGGCCTCGATAGCGGCCGTGGATCCCGCCACATCCGTGATGGCCACGGTCCAGTCCTCCGGCACGGGCACATACAGAGAGTCGTCCGTGATGCGACGAAAGT
>JACPZR010000007.1 GCA_016195395.1 Spirochaetia bacterium | reverse complement strand
GGTCACCTCGAAGAAACAGGGGATTCTGACACGGTCCCGTGAATATGGGGCCGGCGTGATCGGCGTGGTAGTGGAAAAGGCCGCGCTTGTTCTGTCCGCGCCGGATGAATTTCTGCCGGATGATCCCCAGGCGGAGGGACTGGCTCCTAAACCCAAGGGGACGGAACTTGTGGCGCTTTCGGGCGTTGTTTCCGTGCGGGTCCGCGCCGACAAGAATGGGGTGGAACCGGGGGATCTCTTGGTTTCATCAGCCAACGGCGCCGCGGAGAAATATACGGGACAGAATTACAAGCCAGGTATTATCTTTGCGAGAAGTCTGGGAGAATTAAGAAAGGGAGAAGGGATGGTCAACGCTGTCCTTTTGCCGGGGTAAACGTGCAGGCAGGTAAAATTTCACAAGTGCTCAGCGACGCTGCGGGCAAGAGGGCCCTATTCTCGTTTGAGTTCTTTCCTCCAAAGAATCCTGAGGGGGAGGCGGTTCTCTACAAGACGATCGGGGACCTGCGCGAAGTGGCCCCCGACTACGTTTCTGTGACCTACGGAGCGGGAGGATCCACACGGGCCAAGACGCTCGAGTGGGTGTCCACGATCCAGGAGCGCTACGGGATCTGCGCGATGGCGCACTTTACCTGCGTGGGGGCATCCCGTGCAGACATCACGGCCTCCTTGAAAGATCTGTATGACGCTGGCATTAGAAACATCATGGCCCTGCGCGGGGATCCGCCCAAAGGCACCGCCGAGTTTGTCCCGGCCCCTGACGGCCTGCGTTATGCAAACGAGCTGATCGCTTTCATTAAGTCCACAAAATACGACTTCTCCCTGGGGGGAGGCTGTTACCCCGAGGTTCATCCTGAAGCCGCTTCCGCTGATGCGGACATTGCGAACTTGAAACGCAAAGTGGATGCGGGTGCGGAATTCCTGGTTACGCAGCTCTTTTTCGATAATAAGGTATACTTCAAGTTTGTGGAGCAGTGTCGGCGCGTGGGGATTAACGTTCCCATAGTGCCCGGCATTATGCCGATCACGCAGCTGAAGCAGATTGAGCGTTTCACACAGATGGCGGGATGCGCCATCCCCCCTGCGCTTGTAGAAGACTTGAACGCGGCGAAAAATCCTGAAGACCTGTTGCGCGCGAGCATCGAGCATTCAGCGCGGCAGTGCATCGAGCTCCTGGAGAAGGGCGCGCCCGGGCTCCACTTCTACACTCTCAATCAAAGCCACGCCACCAAGGAAATTTTGAAAGCGGTGCGCGCCACGGGCGTGCCGGGCGGAAGGTGACGTGCGGGAGCTCAATCTCAGCCTCATCAACGATATCACTACCCGGATCAATTCCGAGCAGGATCTGCACGGTCTGTTGACCGTGATCATGGATGCGGCGCGGAATCTTCTGGATACTGAGGGCGCCTCTCTTCTTCTCTACGACAGCGCGTCGAATCAGTTGATCTTTGACATAGCGCGCGGACCGGGAGGCAGTCTTCTTGCAAAACGCACTGTGGCGATGGGCTCCGGGATCGCGGGGCAGTGCGCCGAGACGCGTCAGCCGATCATCGTAAACGATGCGGCAACCGATGCGCGCGTCCTCCGATCTTTTGACGAAGCCATCAATTTCAAGACGCGGAACATCCTGGCCGTGCCCATGCTTGCACGCGATACGATGATCGGCGTGCTCGAGGTGGTAAACTCGCTCGACAACCGGAACTTTGCGCACAGGGACACGAAGCTCTTGTCGTACCTGTCGAACATGGCGGCCCTTGCCATTCACAACCGTCGCCTTTATGAGAATGCCCGCGACCGGATGGAAGAACTCAACTGCATCTACGAAATTTCGCAGAATATCCGCGTCCACGACAACATCGATCAGGTCTTGGACGACATTCTCACCGCCATCGAAAATGTTTTGAAAGTGGAGCGTCTCTCTGTGCTCTTTCGGGACACAGCTGACCAGGGGCTCCGGATCGCGAAGACCCGCGGATTCAGCGTGGAAGACGGCGACGCGCGCATTGATCCGGAGGCGGGAATCTGCGGCATCGTGCTCCGGACCGGCGATCCGCTGCTTGTGCGTGACGTTGAACAGGATTTGAAGGTTCTGCCGGGCCGCGCAACGTCGTACTCAACAAAGTCATTCATTTCTGTCCCGATTGTCAGAGACGGCGCTGTAGTGGGAATTCTGAACGCGGCGGACAAGAAGAACAAAGAAGCTTTCGATTCCTTTGAGCTCCGGGTCCTTTCCACAATCGCAGCACAGCTGTCCGACGCCATTACAAGAATGCTGTCCCGTGAGCGGGAAGCGCAGATTCAGATGTACCGTCGCGACATGGAAACCGCAGCGATGATCCAGATGAACTCGCTGCCGGAAGTGCCTTCTCGGATTGCCGGACTTGCCATTGGGGCGCGCTACGAGGCGTGCCGCGACGTTGGCGGAGATTTCTACGATCTGATTTACCATTCCGATGACCGCCTGTCGTTTCTGATGGCGGATGTTGCGGGCAAGGGAGTGCCGGCCGCGCTCTTTATGGAGTTCTCCAAGACGCTTCTGTCCGGTTTGATTCCGCGGAATTTGGATCCCGTGACCACGCTCACCGCCTCCAACCGCGAGCTGTACAAGAAGTCCAAGATGGGGATTTTTGTGACCGTAATGCTCATCCAGCTGGAACGTGACCTGCGTCGCTTCCGCATGGCCTCCGCGGGGCACAATCACCAGATCCTCTACCGCAAGGCGACGGGCACCATGGAATCCTTGTCTGCCAAGGGGTTTCCTTTGGGCGCCTTCCCTGAGTGCGAGTATCTGGAAAAGATAGTGGATTACGCGCCGGGCGATCTTCTTCTATTATATACCGACGGGATTACCGAAGCCAACAATCCCCGCTACGAAGAGTTTGGCGAAGAGCGACTGCTGGAATTGGTTCGGGCGCATGCGGATGATGACCCCAAGGTCTTGATCGACCGGACATTTGAGGCTGTGGTGGCGTTTCAGGAGGGTGAAGAGCCTTCCGATGACGCAACCATGATGGCGATCCGCCTCGCGTAGTTTCGTATGCGCTGTCCGCTCGTTCCGCGGCGGTTCGACGGGTGAGGACTCCCCATTCTATTCTACGCACCCCTGGGACATTTTGTACCCTTGACGCACGGCTTTATCCGGTGTATATGCCGCAAATCGCCCCGCCGGCCCCCTTCGGAAGCCAGCTTCCTTCCCTCCGCCAATACCACCCACCCAATAAGGGGGACTGGCGCCTCATTCTTTTCTTGACAATATCAAGATATCCTGATATATTGGCCATGTGCTCGCAGTCATTCCTCAAGTGGAGGCGGTTCACGTCCTCAAGGCCATCGCCGACGAGTCGCGCCTGCGCATTGTGGCAGTACTCGGCCGGGAGCCCCTGCACGTAAACGAGCTGATAGAAGTCCTGGGTATGGGCCAGAGCCGCGTTTCACGTCACCTGCGCATCCTGTCCGATGCGCGCATCTTGGAAGGCGACCGCGAGGGAACCCGTGTCTATTACCGCCTGACCTCCAGAGCGCGCGAATCCGAATTTCTCAGCGGGATCATGTCGACGCTGGCCAATCCCGCAGAGTCACGTGAGGTGGCCCTCCCGTCAGAGATCCTCTCCGATCAGAAGCGCCTGATTCGCATGATCGACGCGCGCACAATCAAGAGCCGTCAGTATTTCGAAACGGAGGGCGCGGATCAGGAAGAACTCCAGAAAGACTTCGTTGATGCTCCCTATTATAGAAGAAAGATTGTGTCGCTTCTGCCGGACCCACCAGGCCTCACCGTTGACGTTGGTTGTGGAACGGGGGAACTGGCGGTAATCCTCGCGGAGAAAACCGAGCGACTGCTCTGCGTAGACCGCAGTTCTACGATGCTCGAGCGCGCGCAGGAGCGTTGTCCGGCGGCGGACGTGCGCATTGGCGCCGTAGAGCACCTGCCTCTGTCGGACGGCGAAGCCGACACCCTGATTTGTTCCATGGTCCTCCATCATATGCCGGACCCGCGCGCAGCGCTCCAGGAAGCCGCCCGCGTTATCCGCCCCGGGGGCGTTCTCATTCTTGCTGATCTTGCCACGCATGAAGAAGAAATCATGCGCTCGAGGCTGGCCGACTTCTGGCTTGGCTTTGATCCCGCGAGGCTTGTCGCGGATTTGGAGGCGGCAGGGTTCAGAGTCGAGGATGAGGACAGAGGCCGTGGCGAAGGCCGGCTGGAATGTTTGTTTTTGAAAGCGGTGAGGACGTAGTTCCGCCGCGGAGATCGAAAGGAAAAGGAGAAAAAAATATGGCGACTGCCACGTTGACGAAGGATGATTACAAGGTGAAAGACATCTCTCTTGCCCGCTGGGGAAGGGAAGAGATCAAACTCGCCGAAAGAGAAATGCCGGGCCTGATGGCGATCCGTAGCGAATACGGTCCCAAAAAGCCCCTGAAGGGTGCCCGCATCGCGGGATCACTCCACATGACGATCGAGACTGCGGTTTTGATCGAAACGTTGATTGAGCTTGGCGCGGAAATCCGCTGGTCCAGCTGCAACATTTTCAGCACGCAGGATCATGCGGCCGCAGCAATCGCCGCTGCCGGGATTCCTGTGTTTGCCTGGAAAGGTGAAACGGAAGAAGAGTACTGGTGGTGCATTGAGGAGACCCTGAAGTTTGCCGGCGGTCCCAACATGCTCTTGGACGACGGCCATGACCTGACCCACTGGGTCCATGAAAAACATCCGGAACTCCTTCCGGGTATCAAGGGCGTATCCGAGGAAACCACCACAGGCGTTCACCACCTGATGAAGAGCCTGAAAGAAGGGAAACTCAAGATTCCGGCGATCAACGTCAATGACTCTGTTACCAAGAGCAAGTTCGACAACCTTTACGGCTGCCGCGAGTCGCTCGTGGACGGAATCAAGCGCGCAACGGAAGTCATGGTTGCCGGCAAAGTAGCCGTCGTTGCCGGATACGGGGACGTTGGTAAAGGATCTGCGCAGAGCCTGAAGAATTTCGGCTGCCGCGTGATCATCACGGAAATCGATCCCATCTGTGCGCTTCAGGCAGCCATGGAAGGCTATCAGGTGGACCTGATGGACGAATGGGCGGACAAGGCCGATATCTTTGTAACCACGACCGGAAACAAAGACATCATCACGATCGACCACATGCGCAAGATGAAGAGCGGCGCGATTGTCTGCAACATCGGACACTTCGACGTGGAGATTCAGGTATCAGCGCTAAACGCAGAGCCGGGAATTGTGAAGACGAACATCAAGCCGCAGGTTGACAAGTACACTTTCTCCAACGGTCGGAGCCTCCTCCTTCTTGCGGAAGGCCGTCTTGTAAACCTGGGATGCGCGAGCGGACACCCGAGCTTCGTGATGTCCAACAGCTTCTCCAATCAGGTGCTGGCTCAGATTGAACTCTGGACCAACAAGTATGAGATCGGTGTATACCGACTGCCCAAGCACCTTGATGAGAAAGTGGCTGCGTTTCACCTTGAAAAAATCGGCGTGAAACTCACCAAGCTCACGAAAGATCAGGCAGAGTACATCGGCGTGGATCAGGCTGGTCCGTACAAGCCGGAACACTACCGCTACTGAGATCGATTTAACAAGAAAAAGTGCGGACTGCGGCCTCCGTTTACGGGCGAGGGGCCGCAGCCCTGCAATTTAGGCAGGATACATGTCAGACCGCAGCAAACAATTGAAAGACCTTCTTGCAGAGCGCATCCTCGTCCTTGACGGAGCGATGGGCACTATGATCCAGCGATACGGCCTCACAGAGGCTGATTACCGCGGAGAGCGTTTGAAAGATCATCCCCACGAATTGAAGGGGAACAACGATCTCCTTGTCCTTTCGCGTCCGGACGTGATCGGAGAAATACACCGCGCCTACCTGGAAGCGGGATCAGATATTATTGAAACAAATACATTCAGCACGCAGCGGATTTCGCAGGCCGATTACAAGTTGGAAGAGCTCTCCTACGAACTGAGCCTTGCCGGAGCCCGGCTGGCCCGCGAAGCGGCGGATGAGTATACGAAAAGGAATCCCGACAAGCCGCGCTTTGTGGCAGGATCCATTGGACCTACAACGAAAGTGCTTTCGCTGTCTCCCGATGTGAACCGCCCCGAATACCGCGCCGCGACTTTTCAGGAAATGTCGGATGCGTTCCTGGAACAGATCCGCGGTCTTGTGGACGGCGGTGTGGACGTTCTCCTTTTCGAAACCATTACGGATACGTTGAATACCAAGGCGGCCGTCTACGCTGTCCATGAGCATGAGCGCCAGACCGGCCGAGCTCTGCCTGTCATGCTTTCGGGCACAATTGTGGACATGAGCGGGCGCACACTCTCCGGTCAGACCACGGAGGCGTTTTGGATCTCGCTCGCGCATACGCGGCACCTTCTTTCCATTGGACTGAACTGTGCGCTGGGTTCCGCTCAGATGCGGCCGTTCCTTGAAGACCTGTCAAGAATTGCCACCTGTTATGTGAGTTTGTATCCTAATGCCGGCCTCCCGAATGCGATGGGCGGTTATGATGAGACCCCTGCCTATATGGGAGAGCAGGCGGCGGCGTATGCGAAGGACGGACTTCTAAATATCATCGGTGGATGCTGCGGCACCACTCCGGAACACATCAAGGCGATGGCGGAAGCCGTCCGTCCCTACAAGCCGCGCGTTCCGGCCAAACCGGACCATTTGATGCGCCTGTCCGGGCTTGAGCCCCTGGTCGTGCGTCCCGAATCGAACTTCCTGAACATCGGGGAGAGGACGAACGTTACGGGTTCGCCAAAATTCGCGAAGATGATACTCGCCGGACAGTTTGAAGATGCCCTGGCGGTGGCGCGACAGCAGGTGGAGAATGGAGCACAGCTCATCGACATCAACATGGACGAAGGGATGCTCGACTCCGAAGCCTCGATGACGAAGTTTCTGAACTTCACTGCATCGGAGCCGGACATTTCGCGGGTTCCCGTGATGATCGATTCATCCAAGTGGAGCGTTATCGAAGCCGGGCTGCGCACAACGCAGGGCAAATCCGCCGTCAACTCGATCAGCTTGAAAGAGGGCGAGGAAAAGTTCAAAGAGCATGCGCGGAAGATCATGGATTACGGCGCTGCGGTTGTGGTCATGGCCTTTGACGAAAAAGGGCAGGCGGACAATCTCGAGCGACGCAAGGAAATCTGCGGCCGGGCTTACAGGATTCTTACACAGGAAGTGGGCTTTCCTCCTGAAGACATCATTTTCGACCCCAACGTGCTGACCGTCGGAACAGGCATTGAAGAGCACGCGAATTATGCATTGGACTTCATCAATGCTGCGCGCTGGATCAAAGAGAATCTCCCGTACGCGAAAGTGAGCGGCGGGATATCCAATGTTTCGTTCTCGTTCAGAGGGAACAACACGGTGCGGGAGGCCATGCATGCATGCTTCCTGTATCACGCGATCAAGGCGGGCCTCGACATGGGAATCGTGAACGCGGGGATGCTCGAAGTCTACGAAGAGGTGGAGCCGGTGCTCCGCGAACTGATCGAGGATGTGCTGCTTAACCGTCGTGCCGATGCAACCGAGCGGCTGATCGCCCATGCTGAAAATGTTAAGCAGGGCGGGCAGTCTGCGCAGAAAGCGGAAGAGTGGCGCGGTTGGCCCGTGGAAGAGCGCCTGAAGCATGCCCTCGTAAAAGGAATCGTTGAACACATTGACCAGGACACGGAAGAGGCCCGCGCGAAATACCCAAGGCCCCTTCAAGTGATTGAAGGCCCGCTGATGGACGGGATGGGCGTGGTGGGCACTCTCTTTGGGGAAGGGAAGATGTTTCTTCCCCAGGTGGTCAAGAGCGCGCGCGTTATGAAGAAGGCTGTAGCGTATCTGATCCCTTTCATCGAAAGAGAAAAGGATGCAGACTCCAAGCCCGCGGCCAAGGTGCTTCTGGCCACCGTCAAGGGCGATGTGCATGACATCGGCAAAAATATCGTCGGTGTTGTGCTCGCCTGCAACAACTACCAGGTGGTGGATTTAGGCGTCATGGTGTCGCGTGAGAAGATCCTCGACGCAGCCCTTGCGGAAAAGGCGGACATGGTCGGTCTGTCAGGTTTGATCACACCGTCTCTGGACGAGATGGTGGACGTGGCCCGGGAAATGGAGCGTCGCGGTCTCAAGCTTCCCCTTTTGATTGGGGGGGCCACAACGTCCAAGATTCACACAGCCGTGAAGATTGCGCCCGTGTATTCCGGACCCACGGTTCACGTGCTCGACGCATCCCGTTCGGTGCCCGTGGCGGGAAGCCTCCTTGGTTCCACATCGGAAGCGTTTGCCGCGGACATCCGCGCGGATTACGAAAAGACCAGGCATGATTATTTGTCCCGACAGGAAGTGAAACGTTATCTCTCGCTGGACGATGCACGCAGCAACCGTCTTGTCCCGGACTGGTCAAAGGTGGCCTCCGCTCCGCGGCGCCAGGGCTTATCAGTGTTCAGGGACTTTCCTCTGTCGGAGTTGCGCAGTTATATCGATTGGTCCCCGTTCTTTTTGACGTGGGAGCTTTCCGGCAAATACCCTGCCATCTTTGACGATGAGCGTTATGGTGTTGAGGCAAAAAAACTGTTTGATGACGCCAATGCCATGCTCGACCGGATCATCAACGAGAAATGGCTGACTGCAAACGGTGTTGTGGGGATTTTCCCCGCCAATGCCGTGGGCGATGATATTGAAATTTATGCGGACGCGTCGCGCGGACGCGTGATGACGATGTTCTGTACTCTCCGCCAGCAGGCAGAAAAGCGCGCCGGCGAAAAGAACCGCGCCCTCTCCGATTTTGTGGCGCCCAAGGACACAGGTCTGCCCGATCACTTGGGCGCTTTCGCGGTCACCACAGGCGTCGGTATTGAGAAGTGGATCAAACAATTTCAAGCAGACCACGATGATTATTCGAGCATCATGCTGAAAGCGCTCGCGGACCGCTTGGCGGAGGCCTTTGCTGAACGTCTTCACGAGATGGTGCGTCAGGACATCTGGGGCTACGCGGGCAGTGAGCGCCTGTCGAACCAGGAATTGGTGGCTGAACGTTACCAGGGCATCCGTCCAGCGCCGGGCTATCCCGCACAGCCCGATCACACGGAAAAGACAAAGCTGTTCGAACTCTTGGGCGCAGGTCAGGCCACGGGAATTGAACTCACGGAAAGTCTGGCCATGACGCCGGCGGCGTCCGTCTGCGGCCTGTATTTTGCCCACCCTGAGGCGTCGTACTTTGGTTTGGGGAAGATCACGGAAGAACAAGTCCGCGACTATGCCCGTCGAAAGAATATGGATTTCAAGGTGATGGAAAAATGGCTGTCGCCCGTTCTGAGCTATGAGCCGGATCTCTTGCAGCCCGCGCTCGCAGGAGATCGGAAATGAAAGAACGGACCGCGTCTCGAGCAGCATACGTTTTGAATCGCGCCTTGGTCAGCCTGGCCCTTGTGGCTTTTGCTCTCTTGGGTTCATTGTGCCAGGACACGCAGAAGCGTGACGGCGGGGACCGCAGCGACGCATCCACAGGGGGCAGGAAGCCCTCGGATGCTTCCAAGGATGTCGGTCCCGACGCGTCGCGCAGCACGGAAAAGCGTGCGGATTCGGCGTCCAACGCAGGGAATAAGAGCGCCGTTGACCAGCCAAAAGACGCGGGCGACGGACGGCGGGACGGGCGCAGCGATGGGCGGCCTGATTCCCAAGAACCTTCGAAGGGGGCGTCTGATGCAGGAAAGAACGATGCATCAAAGCCGTCCGGGACGGAAAGCAAATCATCTACGGACCCGGCGAAGGCCGACAAGAGCAGACGCACGGACGCAAAGGATGCGGGTGGGACCGGTCGCACAGACCCGTCGTCCACGGGAAAGACAGACGTTATGCGCCCGGCGGATAACGACACTGTCAACCCTGACGTGCGGGGGAAGGATAAAAAGAAGCTTGAGATACTCCCTCGGAAGCGGTGAAAATGGGCCGTGTGGAAGCGGCGCGAAAGACCATGAACCTGATCCTCACGTCTGACCAGGGGCCGCGCCGAATCACCGAGGACGGGCGGCGCGAGCTGAAGCGCTTCATTGAGACAAACGGCGAAGTGGTCAAAATCGTGCGGGAATCCGGCGACAGCTGGAGCGTGGTATTTCGCGTCAAGAAGGACGGCCTTCGCGAGCATCTGAAGCGGATCAAGTAGGCCGTTTCCGGCGCTTCTCCGCTCCCGCAGGCTTCCCGTCGCTCCAGAAAAGGCACTAAAAAAGTGCATTGGCGACCCCTGTTCGCAGCGTTTTCTTCAATATTAGGAGGGTCGAATTCAGCCTGGGGCCCAGGCAAAAAAATCCCATAGCCCCCTTGACGGATTGCAGAGGGGCTCCAAGAATTCAACCGACAATCTATGCGGAAGATGACGGAAACCATCCGAAAGAAGATTGCGCTCTTTCGCGCCACGCCGGGCCTCCGCGTGAAGTTCAGCCGTGCCGCCAAACAGGCGGAACCGTGCGACATCCTTTGGCCGGAGAAGAGGCCCGCTGCGTTTCCCAAAGAGTTCCACGTCACAATTGATCGTGTGGCCACCGTATACCCGCTCTTGGACGCTGCGTTTAAACTCGACTGCATTGAGATGCGCGTTGAAGGAGCCCGACGATCGGAGGCGCCGCCTCTCAACCCCTTGTCAGCCTACTATGACTTGTCACTGTTTCAGCAGACACTCGCAGCTCCGCATAACGTGAAGCCCAAAAGCGACACAAAAAAGAAGAAGGGCTCCGCGAAGAAAGGCAAAGCGGCCGTGTCCGACCGTCCCCCCACGCCGTGGGAACGAATCGAAAAACTAAAGGATAGTCTGGATGTTCCTCCGGCCGTGCGAAAAGCGGAGCATCCGGAAGACATCGCGCGCGCCGTCATTACGCTTGCGAGTAAGACCGGGATGGAGCACAGCGGTTTGAAGCACGTGGTGTCGAAGCTTGAGGCGGAAATTCAGTCTCTCCGCCGCCCCGACTATCTGCCCGCCGCGCAGAAGGAAATCTTTGCCGCGCTCACCAAGAGAAACCAGGAACTCCAACGCCTGCACGACAAAGCCGCTGCGGAGAACGCAAAAGAGAAGATCAGAAACGACTTTTTGGAAACTGAGGTCAACCGGCTGGCGGAGCGCCTCATCACTTCGCCTCCGCGCGATCCTATTGCGCAGGAATTGGAAACGATTCGTCAGGAATACTCTATTCTTTCGCAGAAGTACGATCTTCTGGTCACGCACAACATTGCCCTGTCCAACCGTCTGCAGCAGATCAATACCGCCAAGACCCTCGAAGACATATTGGATCTGGTTCGTGACAAGATCAATTCGGTAATCCGCGCCGGTGTCCAGGAAAGAAACGATGTGCTTCTGCGCACTCTGCGTGGAGAGATTTCCCAGCTGGTCCGCGCGCGCACCTATCTGGGCCGGGCTTTGTATGATCTGGGTCGTCTGTATCTCCGCACAGGAGAAGAACACCGGGCGATTGTTGAATTGCGCGCCGCCCGCGAGCTGGGCGTGGAAGATCCGGAAACCAACCGCATCATCAATTCCAATTGAGAGCTTTGATACAGAGAGTAACGTCAGCGCGCGTGGACGTTGACGGTCAAACCATTGCATCGATAGGGCAGGGGATCCTGATCCTGCTCGGCGTGGGCCGCCTTGACACCGAAAGCGATGCAGACCGGCTGGCTGCGAAGTGCGCGTCGCTCCGTATTTTTGAAGACGCGGACGGAAAGATGAATTTGTCTCTGACGGATGTATCCGGCGCGGCGCTCGTTGTCTCGCAATTCACGTTATATGCGGATACCAGGAAAGGGAACAGGCCGTCGTTCACCGATGCGGGAGAACCGGATACGGCCGTCCCCCTGTACACGCGCTTTTTGGAAACGCTGGGCTCCCACGTCCCCGTACAGGCCGGTCGTTTTGGCGCTGACATGAAAGTGCATCTCACGAACGACGGTCCAGTAACCATCCTCATTGAATCGGAAAACCGAAAAACGATATGACACCACTCGACACTTCTTACGCCTCGGGATTTGGCCCCGCTGACTGGATCGTTGTGGTGCTGTATCTTGTGGGAGTGACGGTTCTCGGCATCCGCATGGGCGGCCGGCAGACTTCCGCGCAGGACTATTTCTTCTCCGAGGGGAAGATTCCCGGGTGGGGGGTTTGTCTGGCCATTGTGGCCACGGAGACTTCATCGCTTACATTTTTGTCGATTCCCGGCCTTGCGTACGCGGGCAACTGGAACTTCCTGGAGCTGGCGTTTGGGTACCTGATCGGCCGTGTGTTTGTGGCGTATATTTTCCTGCCGCGCTATTTTCAGGGCGAGCTGACCACAGCTTACGCGCTGATGGAGAAGCGCTTTGGCCTTCATGTCCGACGCGCGGCTTCCATCGTTTTCATGTTTACCCGCATCATGGGAGACGGTGTGCGACTCTTTGCCACCGCCATTCCCATCGCTGTGATCCTCAAAGCCGGGAGCGCCTCCGGCGGCTTTGCCGCGGGAGTGTCCGACGGTGTTTTGTATGTGATCGCCATCCTGATCACAGGCGATGTGACGATCGTGTACGTGCAGGTGGGCGGCGTGCGGGCCGTCATTTGGACAGACATCATTCAATTCTTCTTATATGTTGGAGGGGCTGTGGCGGCAGTCGTCATCCTTGTGATGCGTATTCCTGATCTGGGGTCGGGCCTTGCGGGCGCCTGGGGCAGCGGTAAACTCCTGATCTTGGACCTTGAGTACACGAAGCCATTGAGCTCTCCCTACCGGCTCTGGAGCGCTGTCATTGGCGGGATCTTTTTGTCCATGGCCTCCCACGGCACGGACCAGATCATTGTGCAGAGGCTTTTTGCGGCAGGTTCCCTCAAGCCGGCCCGCCGGGCTTTGATCGGGAGCGGCGTGATTGTCCTTCTTCAGTTTGGCCTGTTTCTGTTTCTGGGCACCCTCCTATATCTCTTCTATCACGGCGCGCCGTTCAAGGGCGATGAAGTATTTGCGCGCTTCATTGTAAACGAAATGCCTCCTGGAGTGTCCGGCTTGATTGTAGCCGCAGTGCTCGCCGCCGCCATGTCGACGTTATCCGGTTCGGTGAGCGCGCTTGCGAGCGCCTCGATCTATGATTTTTATGCCAATACGCATTCCGGCAGGATGGCCGACGAGAAACGCCGCCTGTGGCTGTCGCGCGCGGCCAGTCTTGCCTGGGGTGTGATTCTCGTGGCGTCGGCCCTGTTCTTTGTGGGCACTCAACATGCTGTGGTGGAGCTGACGCTTCAGCTGGCTTCTTTCACTTATGGCGGTTTACTGGGTCTTTTTCTGGTGGGAGCATTTGTCCGTCGCGCCACAACAAGTGGAGCACTCATTGGGTTTGGCGCGGGCCTTGTGGTGATGCTGGGCGTGATTGTGGCCGGGATACTCCCGTGGACGCTTTATACGATCGTGGGGGCGCTCTGTACAGTGGCCGCCGCCTGGGCGTTCAGCCTGCTTTCCCGTTCGCGGCATCCGTAATCCGCTCATTCCCTTTGATGAGGAGCAGATTGACGGCGTTATTGATGTCTTTCTTGAACTTGGTAACGTAGCGGGCTGCGCGTGACGTATCTTTTTCAAGCATGCGTCTTTCCATTTCCCGCACGGACTCTTGGACTTCGATCAGGATGTGCTTGAGTTCGCGGATGGCATCGCTCGCTTTCAGGGCCTGCGGGATACCGAGCTTCCGGACAGAGGGCTCTCCCGGATATTTTTTCAAGAATGCAGCCGCGCCGCGGTTAAAATCGCCGATCAGTTCCTGGATTTCCGTCAGGTATTCTTTCTCAAGCTCGGCGCGGTCCGATTCCGGCACATGAAGATCAATCCGCTCTTTCAGGGGCGCGACAAGTCCGGCGGCACCGACAGCAAGGACGGCCGCTACGATCCGTACGTCCCCTTCGGCGCTTGGCGGGCCAAGCAGACCAAGGACTCGTTCCTCGTCGCCCGCATCGA
>JACPZR010000362.1 GCA_016195395.1 Spirochaetia bacterium | reverse complement strand
GGTGTTGTTGTGACTCGTCCGTGGGATGAATGGGCAGCGGGAAACTTGAACTGAATCAGGCCTCTGCGCGGCCCGTCATGTTGGCTCTTTCGGTAATGATGTCGTGGAGGGTGTTCTCAACATCCTTGGGGCATCGCTGCTCTTCCAGGTAAGAAACCAGTTCAACGCTCGACTTGAAGCTGCGAAAAAATGTCACGCAGGCGGGGCAGTGACCAAAGTGTTTTTCCCATAATGTCTTGTCCGTGAGCGACAAGCTTCCATCGAGAAAATCAGACATCAAACGCACACACTCTTCACAATTCATGGGAAGGTCCCTCCCAATAATCAGACAGTACCGCACGGAGCAGAAGCCTGGCTCTATGGAGCCGGGTTTTAACCGCGCCCTCATTCAAATCAAATACAGCGGCAATATCTTTCACAGGAATTTTCTGAATCTCCTTCATGATAAACATCTCACGGTATCCAGTGGGAAGGGAATCGATTGCTTTCGTCAATCTTTCCTCCAATTCCTTCTGGATCAACGCGTCCCCACCCTGCGGTTCAAACACAACCTTGGCATTACGGAAAAGCGCTTTCTCCATTGTTAGAGGGTTATCGTCCGGAAAGGTTACAGGGTCATTTCCCTTTTTTCTGATCCGGCTGAGAGCAGCATTGGAAACGATGGCGTAGATCCAGGTTGACAGCTTGGATTTTCCCTGAAACGTCCCGATCTTGTCGAAAATTGTCAGGAATGCCTCTTGGAGAATCTCTTCTGCGTCCTCCCGGTTGCGAAGCAGGCGGTAAGCAAGGTTGTAGAGCCGGTCTTTGAGAACGGAGACCAGCTGCTTAAACGCCGCCGTATCATGGCTGCGAAGCTTCTCCAGAAACTCCGGCGACTCCAGATCCACGCCCTGTGTGGCTGCGTTCTCGCTCACCTGTCGATGTTCCAAGGATGGCTCCCGCGATCAACCAATATGAAGGGCTGAGTCATATGATATCACTAAACATTTGTTACGTTGTGCACGGGACTGCGCGGACAATCCGCGGAAAAAATGACATGACCCGAGGCGGAAAGCGTCCAATGTGCTGTATGTATCCACGAATTCTTATCAGGATCAGCGCCCCCCTTCTTATTTGCTCTGCCACGATGCTCCGGGCCGATGAAAGCCCCGGCACAGAATCTGGAATCCCGTTGGTCACCACGATCAGCGAAGTCCAGCTTTACAGCGACCAGGCGCTGGTGCGCAGGCGCGGGCGGCTTGACCTTGCGGGCGGCTTGACGATCTTCCGCGTGAAAAATCTGCCGGCTTCCCTGATCAATGATTCCGTCCGCATGTCCCTCGACGGCGGTGGAGTGCGGATCTCGGAGATCAGGGTGGAAACCCGGCACGAAAAGGTCTTCCGATCCCAGCAGGCCAAAGAAGCGGACAAGCTCCTGAGAGAGGCGGAATCAAAGCTCCGCCGGCTCACCGATGAATACAACTCCATCCGCGAAGAAGAAGCCCACATCAAGGCTATCCGATTGGGACAAGAGCTGGATAAAGACAAAGAGAAAATCAAGCGTCACACAGCCAGCGTGGATGTTTTCCGCGATACGTTGGACTTTGTTCAGAACTCGTTGAAACGCAACCAGAGACGCATGGGTGAACTCCTCCAGGAGATCGACAAAGCGCGCGAAGAAATGACGGTGGTTGGTATCCTGCATACTCGGCGCGCGTGCTCACACAGAAAGGATCGGACATGACGCACGCGGATGTGCGCCTGTCTTCCTATGCCTTTGTAAAGAATCAGACCGGGGAAGACTGGGAACAGGTGAACCTTCTCTTTTCCGCGGCGGACCCTGACGAATCGGCCCGCATCCCGGAGCTGAGCGAGTGGCGCATCAAGGCCCGGCTGGAAGAAAGGCCCGTGGCCGTAGCGGATGCCGACGACAGCCCCAGCCGTTATGCGGACAAGAAGTCGTCCCGACGCTTGATGAAAGAAGAGGAGAGACAGGAGCCGTCGAAACCCGCCAATTCTCCGGGCGGCAAGGGCTACGCGGACGGGGCGGGCGCCACGGGCGGCATGGAACCGTCAGCCAAGTCAAAAGCAGACTTAGGACCGCAGGATCAGGTGGTCCAGCAGAGCGTTGAAACGCAGTCCCAGCGTTCGCGCGAGTATTACAGCCAGAACAAAGCGATCGTGAAGGACGAAAGAGCCAACAAGAAAGCGGTGGCTGCCGAACAAAACATCAATGACATCCGTTCCAACTTGTATGCGCAGAAATCCGCGATGGGACGCGGTGACTACGAACAGGCCATCGAATCCGGCGAGCGGATCATGGAAAGCATCCGCCGCTTGGATCCAAAATATCGTAAGCTCTTTTCCGATGAGGAAGCAGAAACCATGAAGGCCAGAAATCAATCCCTGCGCCTCATGGAATCCAGGCGGCTGGCGGGACGACTTGTCTCCCCACGGGATTCCGCGCGCGGCTTTGACTATCGGTACGCTGCGGCCATTCCAGAAACCGTCCGTTCCGACGGCACTCTCCACAAAGTCATGCTCTCGGAAAAACCCATGCAGGCCACTCTGGTCTTTGAAGCCGCCCCCGTACGTCTGCCCACCGCATTCTTAACGGGCCGTGTCCAGCTCAAAGGAGATGCGCCGCTCTTGTCAGGTCCCGTATCTGTGTTTCACAACACGGACTACACCGGGGAGAGTATGATTACAAGCGTCTCATCCGGTGAACTGTTCCGCCTCCATTTGGGAAGCGATGAGGATATCCGCATAACGCGTAACGAGGAAGAATTCAGGGAAACGTCCGGCGTCTTCAGCAAGAACTACAACTTCAGCCGGAAGATCACAATATCGGTCAAAAACGGGAAAAAGAAACCGGTGACCGTGGACATCTTCGATCGTACGCCGTACTCAGCGGATGACCGCATTTCCGTTACGGACGTAAACCCCGCGCCCAAGGCCGATGAGCAGACGCGCGACGGTTTCCTGCGCTTCCGTCTCAACCTTGCCCCTGGGGAGCAGAAGCAGATCGTAGTTCAATACCGCCTGTCGCATCCGTCCGATGTGCTGCCGATCTATTCTGAAACCGGAGGCCCGCAATGGTAATGCTCTCTAAACAAGTAACGTTGAAAACAACTCTTCCGTCGCTCTTGACAGGGGCCATCTTGTCAGTGGCGGTGATGATCCCGTTGCGGGCGGACAGCCCGTCGGAAAACCGGAACGCGTTCAGCCCAGCGGTACAGGCGGTCACCGTCTACTCCGACCGGGCTCTCATCACGCGCGCCGCTTCTCTGCATCTTCCCGCGGGGAAGACCACGCTCGTTTTTGATGCGGCAAGCCCCATCCTGGATTCAGCGAGTCTCCGCGGTTTTTCAAACAACCCGGACTGCGTTGTCCAGGGAATTACAAGCTATACGGAACGTCGGATCGAGACAGTGAACAAGGAGCTCCTGGTTCTTGAGGAGCAGATGGACAAACTCGAACGCGAAAACGACGCCGTGCAGCGACGGCGCGATAGAGCAGGCGTCGATATGAAAGGCGTCGAGCAGTACGCTGCGTTCCTGTCGCGCGTGGTTTCCGATCAATCCACGCAGACGCACAGCAAAGAGAGCAGCCCCGCCTCCTGGGACGATGCGCTCCAGTTCCTTTCGGAGCGGCGGATGTCCGCGCGCCGGCAGCTCCAACAGGCTGACGAAGAGGCGGCAGCGCTGAGCGAGCGCATGGGCATTCTGCGCGGTGAAATCGAAAGGATTCGGTCGGCTTCCCGGAAGACCGTCCGCATTGTTGAGATCACTGTGCAGACCGATCGCGCATCAGAAGCGGAAATTGGATTTTCCTACATTATCACAGGCGCGTCATGGAATGTATCCTACGGGATGTATCTGGAGAAGGACGGCTCACTGGGCGTTGAGTACTACGGCAACATAACGCAGCGCACCGGGGAAGATTGGAAAATAACGTCGCTCAACCTGTCCACGTCACGACCATCCTTTGGCGCGGAACGGCCGCCGCTCACTCCCTTGGTCATCCGGGCGCGGCAGGCGCAGACACGTCAGGTGATCGTCCAAGAAGAAAAACAGGCAGAAGAGGAGACCGGGCACACGGAAGCCACGCCGGAATCCAACGAAACAGACGGCTTTGCCAAGATCGACGAAAGCGGAAGCGCGCTCATCTTCCAAATCCGCAAACCGTCTGATATTCCCTCGGGCGAGCGCAGCCAGCGCGTGGTGATTGCCCGTTTTACGGAGAAGCCCAAGGACGTACACTATCGCGTGGTTCCGCCTGTCCGGCACTCGGCCCACCTGGCCATGTGGGTGCCCAATTCCCGGTCATTTCCGCTTCTAGCCGGGCCGGTAGATATTTACAAATCAAGCGGATTCACAGGACATTCCGCCATACGTTATTGGCCGGCCGGGTCCCCCGTGCTGGTTGGATTTGGCCCGGACCCGACGGTGCGCGTGAGCCGCCAGGTATTGAACTACAAAGAATCCGGAGGCATCATCAGCTCCGCGAAAGTCAGCAGAGTTGAGGTCCTGGTCCAGCTGGAAAATCAGTCGGATGAAACGCGGCAGGTGTCCGTGTTTGAACGCATGCCTGTGTCAGAGCTGGAAGAGATCAAAGTCAAAGTGCAGGACAAAACAATGCAGGGCTACGTGGAAGAAAAGAAAGGGTCGGGCATTCTCCGTTGGAATCTGACTCTGAAGCCCCGCGAAAAGTCATCCGTGACGTTGATTTACACCGTGTCCGTGGGTTCGGGATTGAACGTCGATATCCGCGCGGAATAGTGGAACGCGGAGGCGGCGCCTGCAGTGCGGCGCCGTCTCATGGAACGGCGTCGGAGATTCGGCGCCGTTTTATCGAGCGGTGTCTAGACTTCAATCTCGAGGGACAAGCCGTCGTGAGCAGGGTAAACGCCGCCCAGACCTTTATTATCAGCAAAGCGGACCAATTCGGCGCTGAAGTCCACATGCTCCACCTGGTGCGACAGGTGCGTCAAGTAAGCCCGGGTGGGTCTGAAGCTCTCAAACACGTGCAGCGCCTCATCAATGGAAAAGTGCGTTGGATGACGTGTGCGTAAAGGCGCACCCACGATCATAATGTCAGCGTTGGCAAAGGCGGGTTTGGATTCTTCAGGAATCAAGTTCAGGTCTGTTGCGTAGACGACCTTGTCCCAGAATCTAAACGCGGCAACCGGCATGCGACCGTGGATAACGCGGATCACTTCCACTGGAATATCACCTATCTGAAAACGTTGTCCTGGAAATTCCTGAAGATCAAGATGCGGCTTGTTGTTGTAGTGCGGATCCACGGCAAACACATAAGAAAATCGTTCCCGAATATCCCTCAGTGTCTCCGCATATCCATAGCACACCACGGCCTGTGGGTTTTTGTTGTCGTCCCGAGTCAGCGGGCGTACGTCATCCAAGCCGTGCAGATGATCGGCGTGACTGTGCGTGTACAGAATCGCGTCCAGACGTTTGATGCCGGCGTTGATCATCTGCATCCGAAAATCAACCGACGTATCCACGATGATGCGCGTGGTGGCGGATTCTACCATGATGGAAACGCGCATGCGGCGGTTCCGGGGGTCCTTAGACGTGCAGACACGACAATCGCATCCAATCGTGGGGACGCCGAATGAAGTCCCTGAACCAAGAATGGTGATGCGCCCTTTGGCCATGAAACGCCCCTGCTGTCACTGTCCGCTGATCGGTACTTTCACGTGCTCCGCATCACCCCAGAGCCTCTCCAGCCGGTAGAACAGGCGCTGATCATGGAGAAATACGTGCACTACGACATCGATAAAATCAATGACCACCCAGCCGGATTCCGCATCATCTGCTTGGAACGTTCCCTTCGAGGGAAGGCGGTCCCCAAACGTCTTGCGAATCTCCCGGACCAGCGTCTTCAAATGGACACTGGACGAGGCGGTGGCCAATAGGAAATATCTAAAATACGAATTCACCTTTGTCAAGTTCAGGAGGAGCAGATCCTTTGCCTTCTTCTCATCCAGATACTTGTATAGGTCCACAGCCAAGGCCAGCGACTGCTCCTGCGCCTCGCGATCGAGCGCCAATTCCATCTCCGCTACCGCATTCTTTGGGGGCCGAGTCTTTGGATCCGGCTTGGTCTCCACCTTTGTCACTGGCTTGGACTTAGCCGGTACCTTCGCGGGAGATTTGACTCCTCCGGCCTTCGTTTTCTTGGGAGCCGCCTTGGGGGCAGACTTGCTCGGGACCTTGCGCGCTTTCGTCACGACTTTCTTTGGTGTAGTCTTTGACTTGGGCGCTGTTTTTGACTTGGGCGCAGCCTTGGGCTTTACGCTTGTTTTCTTTTTTGTTTTTGAAACGGCTTTCTTATTCATCTTCTCTACTGTGTTGTTAAGTGCATCTTTTTTACGTTGAAATCGTCGCCAAGCAGAAGCGACGCGCTGATGTCGAGCGTCTTGCGCCGGAAGAACACCATATCCCGTTCGATCCCTGTGACTTCTGCCAGCTTTTCCGCCACGAAGGTGCTCCCGGAGCGTTCCAGTATGACGGTTCTAGGCAGTGGTTTGTGCCTGTAGTTTTCCGCCACCAGAATCTGCAGGCCACGATCCTGTAAGAACTGCTTGATTCGGCGTCCCAGCCCTTTTGTATCCGTTCCGTTCAGGACTTCCAAAGGGAACGAGTCGGGACGGAGACGCCCGGAACTCATATTGTCGCGGTACTCATTGAACAAACTGCGGGCACGCTTCTCTTTCACCACCAACCGCCCTTCAGGAGCGGCGCCGCCCGGCGGAATCGCCTCAAGCGGCACTTCCATTACATTGATCTGTACGCCTTCGTCTGGAGCAAGAAAGGCGATGAGCGTCCGGAGTTCAGGAAGGGAAAGGTCGGTCTTGATAAGCGAGTGCATGAAGGTCTGAAGCTTAGCGTGCGTTGCCTGCTCTTTCAGCCGGTTCTTCCGCCAGATCAGATTCATGACGGTAGACTCCGAGCGGTACACTCGGTCCAGCCCTGACAGATAACGTTCATTTGCGCCAAGCGTGCTGTCCCTGCTGAGCGCGTATTCCAG
>JACPZR010000361.1 GCA_016195395.1 Spirochaetia bacterium | reverse complement strand
GCCGGCAGCCCACGGACCCGTGGGGCTCAAATCCAATTCCGGCTGCACAAGGCCCGAGTACGACAAAATGAATGTTGAGAGGAAGAGAGTGAGCCCCAACAGGACGAACTGAAGCCGCCGCACAAAAACGAGCGGACGCGGCTTCGTCAGGAAATCGGACATCTGGAGAAGAAGACTGCGATATAGGTTCACTTTTCGCGGCCGCCTTTGCCGTTGCCATTTGTCACAACGGGAGAACCGTTGGTTCCGGGCCACGCTTCAAACGCCCGCACAATCCGCTCCACTAACGGATTGCGGATAATGTCTTCATTCTGGAACTCCACCACGCCGATGTCTTTCACCTCGCGGAGCATCCCCACTACCTGGAGAAGGCCCGACTTGCCCGGCTGAAGGTCGATCTGGGTAACGTCACCGCCGATGCACATTCTGGAGTTGCGTCCCAGACGCGTAAGAAACATCTTCAACTGTGAGAGCGTGCAGTTCTGTGCTTCATCCAAAATAATGGCCGAGTCGTTCAGCGTGCGCCCGCGCATGTAGGCAAGCGGAGCAATCTCAATACGACGCGCGGACACTTCCTGGTGGACTTTTTCCATGCCAAGGCATTCGTACAGAGCGTCATAGATGGGGCGGAGGTACGGATCCACTTTCTGCGCAAGGTCGCCGGGGAGAAAGCCAAGAGACTCACCCGCTTCCACAGCCGGTCGTGTCAGAATGATGCGGTCCACGGTCCCCTGGGAAAGGAGGCGGCAGGCGCTGACGATGGACAAAAATGTTTTCCCCGTGCCGGCGGGACCCAGGCCAAACGTTACCGAATTGTCCAGCATGGACTGGACATACGCCGCCTGACGCGCCGTACGCGCATACACAACACGTCCGCGGATCGTGGTAAAGATGCGCGCCTTCAGCGCCTCGGGGAGGCTCTCGGCGTCGTCTTCGTCCATTACAAGACCGGAGGTATCAGATTTTGACTCCTGCTTCTTGGCAAGCTGTCGGAACAGGTATTCGGTGTCGAATGACTCAGGAAGACCGGAGGCGGAGCCGCTGTAGCGCTTGGATAACATCTCAAAGAACTGCACGGCACGTTCCGCGTTCTTTTCAGACTCTGTCTGGATTAGAAATGCCTGCCCGCGCGGAATCAGCTGCACATCCAGCATCTCTTCCAAGGCGGCGACCTGTGAGTCTGCCACGCCGCACAAGGCGCGGAAGAGCGACTGATTGGAGAACCTGTACTGCTGTGCGGACACCCTTAGTGCATTAGAAAGCGGACGGGGGGTGCTTCCGCAAACCAATTTTTTGGCCTTTTTGGGAATTCGCCGCCCGCGCCGCTCAATAGTCAAAACGACACATAGCCGGCCGCCGATCCAAGCGCGCCGGCGCCGCGCTAACCAGCCGCAGGAGCCGGCGGCTTGTCCAACGTAACTTTGAGCTTCAGCTCACGCAGCTGTTCTGCCGAAACATCGGACGGCGACTCTGACATGAGGCAGGCGCCCTTCTGTGTCTTGGGGAAAGCAATGACGTCGCGGATGGACGGACGCTTGAGAGCCAGCATGAGAATCCGGTCGAGGCCAAAGGCAATGCCCCCGTGCGGAGGAGCCCCGTAACGAAGCGCTTCCAAGAGAAAACCAAACTTCTCTTCCGCGTCTTCATTGGTGATACCCAGGTTTCTGAAGACAGCTTGCTGCACTTCCGTTTCATGAATACGAATGGATCCGCCGCCAATCTCCGTGCCATTCAGCACCATATCATACGCGCGGGAGAGAATCTTTTCACCTTCTTTGGTGAATCGCTCCTGGTCGATCAGGATCGGTAGATCCTCATCACGCGGCGCGGTGAACGGGTGGTGTACGCTCATCAGCTGCTTGGTGTCAGGATCACGCTCAAAGAGCGGGAAATGCGTTACCCAGAGGAATTCAAACGTATCAGGGGCAATGAGGCCCAGCTTGTGTCCCAGGTGCACGCGCAGGTTGCCGAGCGTAGCGCGCACAATGTGGTCGCGGTCCGCGCCAAAAAGAATCAAGTCCCCTTCCTTTGTGCCGCAGCGCTTTGCGATCTCTTTGAGTTGGTCCGGAGTAAAGAACTTGCTGATGCTGGAGGACAATCCGTCTTTCTCGTGGCGCATCCATGCAAGGCCTTTGGCGCCAAAGTCCCGGTTGACCCAGGCAGTCAGATCGT
>JACPZR010000360.1 GCA_016195395.1 Spirochaetia bacterium | reverse complement strand
ACCCAGCAGGAACTCGACGACGCCAAGAAATCTCTATTGGAAGAACGCAACGTGAACCGGGCGCAGGACGCAGTATTGGCGAGCGCGCTGGCTCTTCAAGAACACGTGGGTCGGACCATGAAATTCAGCGCGGAGCAGGATGCGGCCATCGCGCGCCTGACGGTGGAGGACGTAAATGCTGCTGTCCGCCGTCACATCGATCCGGCCAAGTTCACGTTTGTCTATGCGGGAACCTTCGGGGGCTCTTCCAAGAAGAAAGACGGGAAATAGCGAGTCCGCGATGGGCGCGGGCAGAGCCAGAAACGATGGCGCCCGCGTTTCCTGCCCTAGCCGCTGTCCGCGTTTTGCACTCGGGCCTGCGGCCTGCCCGATTTATACCTCAAAATTCGGCTCGCATCCGGGCCAGCCTCGTGTATTCAGGCTCTGATGGCTGAATCACCTGCTTCCGGTCGCCTTGTGGACACAGAGATCAGAAAAGCCGCCGCGGGCGGTGAGATCGGCGTGCTCTACTTGGACGACCCCTCTACCCGGAACGCGTTTTCATTGGAGCTGGCGATGGCATTCAACCGCGCTCTCGATGACCTTGCCTCTCATGAGCCGCTCTTGCGCGCGCTCGTAATCACCGGGAGAAACGGCGTATTTTCCAGCGGGGGCGACTTGGGGCTCCTTCGCAGCTTTGCTGAGAAACCGGCAGCGGAAAACAAAGAGTTCATGTATTCTTTCTACCGCTTATTCCTTCGTGTGAGAGACATGCCGTTTCCGGTCCTTGCCGCTGTGAACGGACATGCGATCGGCGCGTCGCTTGCGATGGCTCTTGCCTGCGATCTCCGATATTTTGAGCCCGACGCCAAGTACGCATTCAACTTTGTCCGCATTGGAATACATCCGGGAATGGGTTCCACGTACCTTGCTATCGAAGCTGCGGGGATGGCGCAGGCCCAGGAACTTCTTCTGACCGGCCGCACTGTCAGCGGTGACGAAATGCTTCGCCGCGGTCTCTGTCACGGGGTGTACGATGGTGACGTTATGCTGGAACGCGTGCTCGCTGTAGCGGAAGAGATCGCCGGAGCGTCGCCGTTGGCGGTGAGGCTTACCAAGCGCAGTCTGTTTGCGGCAGAAGCCGCGCTCAATCAGGCGCTGGAGAACGAAGCAGACAGCCAGGCCAAGACGTACCTTACCGCGGATTTTAAAGAGGCTATGAAAGCAGTGGAAGAAAAGCGGAAGCCTCATTTTACTGACTCATAACAAGTTTCAGAAGAGGACTTTCCCTTGAACAAGAAGAAGATACTTTCGATTGGACTGGCCGTGGGCGGCGTGGTGTTATTGGCGGCGGGCCTGATCGCAGCTCTGTCTCCAGGACGCGCCCCGGGCAACGGCGAAAAAGTCGTTGAGTTTGAAGTGAAGCAGGGGACATCTCCGGGCGCCGTTGTCAAAGACCTGGCATCGGAAGGACTCTTGAACAGCCCCGACTATTTTCGATGGCTGCTTCGCATGACGGGCCGCACTTCCAAGATGAAGGCCGGCATCTACGAACTGAACGACGGCATGTCGGCCGGAAAGATCGCGGATATCCTTACGGAAGGGCGGGTGCGGATGCTGCATCTGACGATTCCCGAGGGCTGGACCAACCGCCAGATTGCGGACTACTTTGCCGAAAAAAGCATTGTTTCTTCCAAAGAAGAGTTCCTGAAACTGGCCAAAGACAAAGCGGTATTGGCCAAGTATAAGATCCCTGCGGACACAACGGAAGGGTACCTTTTCCCGGACACGTATTCTGTCCCCATGAAGTACCCGGCGGACAAGATCCAGGAGCTCATGATCAAGCATTTCTTTGAGCTCCTCCACAAAGCGGACCCGCCGGCCGGCATTGATCCAACGGAGCTCCACCACAAAGTGATCCTTGCTTCTATAGTAGAGCGGGAAGCCGTCCGTCCGGATGAAAGGCCGATGATGGCCCAGGTGTTCCTGAACCGACTGGACAAGAAGATGCGGCTGGAATCGTGCGCCACCATCCAATACCTGCTTCCCAAGCCCCGCGCGCGCCTGTATGACAAGGACCTCCAGATCGAGTCGCCATACAACACGTACAAGCACGCGGGCTTCCCGCCGGGACCGGTCTCCAATCCCGGCCTTCCTGCCCTGACGGCCGCGTTTCATCCCAAGGCATCGGATCACCTGTATTTTGTCCTCAAACCGGACGGATCGCACCACTTTTCTCTTACGTATAAGGAGCACGTGGACGCCAAAAAGCAGTATCTTGGGCACTAGAATCGGGCGATATTAAGAGCGTCCGAGGTACATGCACATGCCAGCACCTAAAAAAGCCCCCAAGGCCGACGCCCCCACACTTCGCAGCCGTATCCATGAACTGGAAGAAGAGATCGTGCGGCTGACGCGCGAGCTGGAAGAGAAGAAAAAGAACGGCGCTGATAAGACCGGCGACATTGAAGCCAGGATCAACGAGCTGAAGGCCAAGCTGTCCCAGCTCGTGCAAGAACTCATGGTCCTCGAGGACGAGGCGCGTCGTGCCAAAGGCATACTCACACGCATGCAGACCAGCCACGACAATCACGAGAAACTCCTCCGCTCCATAGAAGAGCAGATTTCTCAGATTGAAGCGGGCCAGAGAGACGACGTTACGGACATGCGGCGCGAGCTT
>JACPZR010000006.1 GCA_016195395.1 Spirochaetia bacterium | reverse complement strand
GCCACGCGCTCCGCCATCTGCGTGGCCATCAGTTTTGCGGAGGCGGCGCCGAGTGAGTTCCGCCGCGTGGGATGAAGCTGCAGTGCGACGTTATACACGAGGGCCCGGGCTGCCTGGAAATCCGCATAACTTTCAGCAATCAGCCGCTGCATCTGTCCCAGTTGGATCAGATGCTTCCCAAAGGAAACGCGGTCCACTGCGGCGTATTTTGTCATTTCATCGATGCACCGAGCAGCGATCCCCAGCGACTGGGCGGCAAGCGTTACCCGTTCAATCTCCAGATTGCGCATCATGGAAGAAATTCCCTTGTTCTCGATGCCGACCAGATTCTCCGCCGGCACTTCCACGTCTTCAAAGTAGAGCACTGCTGTGGACGATGCGCGCATCCCCATCTTCTCTTCTTTCTTGCCCACTTTGAATCCGGGCATGGCCGATTCCAGGATAAACGTTGTGACTTCGCGTCTTGACTTGTCGTCGATCTTGGCATAGATGAGGAAATAGTCCCCCTCCACACCGTTTGTGATGAACTGCTTGGAGCCGTTGATGATGTAGTGTCCGCCCCGCTTGGCCGCGACGGTTGTCAGGCCCAGAACGTCGGTTCCCACGCCCGGTTCTGTCATGCCCATGCCGCCGATTTTTGTTCCGTCGATGGCGCCCGGGAGGTACTTACGTTTCTGTTCCGAGTTTCCATTCACACAGAGGTTGTTTACGAAGAGCACTTCATGGGCCAAATAGCTCAGCGTGAACGCCGGGTCAGTCCGACTCATCTCTTCGTGTACGATCACCTCCGCGAGCGCGTCCATTCCTGCGCCCCCGAATTCTTCCGGGACTGTCAGCCCAAAGAGTCCCAGCTCTGATCCCACCTTCTTGAAAAGAGACAGATTGAAACGCTCGTCTTCGTCGAACTGCCGAGCCTGATCTTTCAGTTCTCCCTGCGCAAACCCGCGGACCATCTCGCGCAGTTCGGCGTGAGCGGGTGTGGGGTTAAAGATATCGATTTGCTGCATCAGGGCGGTCATAGTGACGGACTGTCACTCCTCACGGTATCGGGAAGCATTTTTTGGGTTGGCACCACACGGCAGGCCTGCCCACTCGGTTGTGTCGCTTCCGATTACTTTGATCGCAACCTTGAACACAGCTGTGGCTGTGCTCCTCGCAGTCTTCCTCCGCCGCACGTACCAAGGGGCGCTGACTTCAGTAGAAGAGAAGAATGCCGGACTCATCGCCTACTACCGCCAACGGGTGGTGGACATTTTCCAGCGGAGATTGTCCCTGGTATCCATCCTCGCGGGCCTGCATTTTCTCAGCCTCCACCTGCTGGTCCCACTCTGGGGTTTTGCCATATTCCTGCGAAGTGACGGGAATTTCCTCGTAATCGTGCTTTCGATCATAGCGAGCATTCAGCTCGTACAGCGGCTCTTCCCCTCTGAATCAGCAGGGGATTTTCATTGACGGCCAGCTCGTCTTTTCAAGCATAGGCAAGCAATCTCCGGAAAGGAACCTTTGTAGCGCGTAAAAACGCTGAACGGTGCCCTTCCAAGCTCTTTCACCAGGAGTCTCTATGAAAGTTTATGTTCTGATCAAGCAAGTTCCAGATACGGAAACAGCCATCAAGGTTTCCGGAGCGGGCATTGTTGAAGCGGGAATCAAGTGGATCGTTTCCCCCTTTGATGAAAATGCTCTTGAAGAAGCCCTTCGCATCAAAGAAAAGACCGGCGGGACTGTCACTGCAGTTTCTGTGGGCCCGGACCGGGTCGTTGATGCACTCCGCACCGCCTACGCATTGGGAGTAGACCAAGCGGTTCACATCAAGGACGACTCGTACAATGTTCTCGATACAGCGTATACCGCTGCCGTTCTCGCCAAGTATTTGGGCGGAGAAGCGCCGGACCTGATCCTGACGGGTCACACAGCCATCGACTCGCAAGCGTCAATGGTTCCGGCCATGATCGCCGAGTACTTGGGCGCTGTTCACGTTTCCAACACTGTGGAGCTCAAGGCAGAAGCCGGCAAGATCTCAGCCAAGCGCGAAATCGAAGGCGGCACAGCACGCATGGAAGTTGCGGGAATGGCAGTTGTCACCGCTGCAAAGAGCCTGAACGAACCGCGTTATCCGTCGCTCAAAGGCATCATGGCCTCCAAGAAGAAGCAAGTGGATGTGAAGCCGGTTGACTCTCTGGGCGTAAGCGCTCCAAAAGTCACCGTCGTTTCACTGGAACCACCCCCACCGCGCCCGCCGGGACGCATCATCGCCGGAGATTCTCCGGAAGCAAAGGCCAAGGAGCTTGTGAAAGCCCTTCGCGAAGAGACCAAGGTCATCTAACCAGCGGGAATATCGGAGGTAACGTTAATGTCAGCACTTGTTGTAGCAGAAGTAAAAGGCGACGCCCTTAAAAAGGTGTCCAAAGAGTAACGGCGCTCCTGATCAACGGCACGGACGCGCACGTAAAAGAACTGGCCGCGGCTGGAGCGGACGCTGTAATCAAGCAGACGATTGCAGAGTTCAATCCCCAGAGCTACGCCAACGTAGTTGCGGAAGCGGCAAAAGCTAAGGGCGCAAAGATCGTTCTGGTAGCTCACTCCGTCATTGGAAAAGATTTTGCCGGCCGTGCAGCTGTGAAGCTGGGCGCTGCGATCCTCTCGGACGTAGTAGGTCTTCGTGGCAATCTGGACGAAGTGGAAGTGCGCAAGCCCATCTATTCTGGGAAAGCCTACGCAAATATCAAGATCAAGTCTCCCGCTGTTATCACGGTCCGCGCCAACGCGCTGGAAGTCCGCGATCAGGCCGGCGCAGGCGCTGCAGAAGCAGGTTCTTTTGCTGAAGGCACTGTCGGCACCAAGTTGACGGACCTGGACCAGAGCGGCGGATCCAAGATCCAGCTGACCGATGCTTCCGTCATTGTCTCCGGCGGTCGTGGTATCAAAGGCCCGGAAAACTGGCCCATTCTTCAAGGTCTGTGCGACGTGCTTGGCGCAGCCTTGGGTGCAAGCCGCGCCGCAGTGGACGCGGGTTGGATTCCTCACGCAGCGCAGATTGGTCAGACCGGTAAAACGGTTGCTCCCAACTGCTACATTGCATGCGGAATTTCCGGCGCTATCCAGCACTTGGCTGGTATGGGTTCATCGCGCGTAATCGTTGCGGTCAACAAAGACGCAGACGCGCCGATCTTCAAAGTGGCCACCTACGGCATCGTAGATGACCTCTTTACGGTAGTGCCCGCCCTGACCACGGAATTCAAAAAGGTTCTGGGATAAGGCAGCGTCCTGAAATGGGAAATACGGGAGAGCGCACAGAACGGAAATCATCATCTTGGGGTTTCCGCGCTTTAGCTTCCCGTTCCCCGTCTCTTGTCAATCGGCCGCGGCACATGCTTGCGGCCGTTTTCGTTTCTTTTCTTTTCGTCGGCGTCGCGCCCTTGGCAGCTGACGGAGCAGATTCTGTTGCCAAAGTGGTAGGCCGGATGAACTCGCTCGGAAGTTTCCGCGCCTCGATTTCGATTACCACCGGCGACGGTTTTGCTCGCGGCGTACTGTCGTTTCAAGGTGGAAAATTCCATCTTGCCATGAGCGACGGCCGCATCCTTGCATCGAACGGCCGCGATATCGTCGTATTCAATCCCGGAAGCGGCACCGCCGGAAAGCAGAGCGTGGGCGGCGGCGGCGGATTGGGCTGGATTCTTAAAGGCTACAAAGTCAAGAGCACCGGCAACTCCGCACATCTGACCGCAGAG
>JACPZR010000338.1 GCA_016195395.1 Spirochaetia bacterium | reverse complement strand
CGGGACGATCACAAGATCGGCCGGCTCATCAGACAGACCCACGACATCCGGTGTGATTGCCACCCGTCCATGAAGATTGACTGACCCTGCGTGGAGAGACACGGTGCGGACGCTGCAGCGCGCAGGCGCCCGGCGGTCTTCAAGGTCCACTCCCGCGATTTCGAAGAAGTCGCACAGGCCGGTGACCACAGAGGCTGGCGCATCCGGAAGGAGCAGAATCTCTACCTGCATTTGCCCAAATCGCCGCTTCGCTTGGCCGATTGGCAACTAGTATATTGAAAAAGTCGTATACTCATTGGCCTAATCGCGCGCAAAAATGGCCTCGATGGAACTAGACAGACTCTTGATTGCAGAGTATGATGGAGCGAAATTCAAAGCAGGAGTCATGGAATGATATTAGCGGCGAGAATTATCGCAGGCCTTGTGGGTCTGCTTCACGTATGGATCTTTATGATGGAGAGCGTTCTCTGGATGCGGCCCGCAATTTTCGGTCGTTTTGGAGTGAAGGGCAAAGAACAAGCCGAGCTCATGAAGAGCGTCTTTTTCAACCAAGGCTTCTACAATCTCTTCCTGGCAGTGGGCGCTCTCTACGGCGCGCTATTCTTTGAGATGCACGCCGCATACGCGCCTGCGATCATGATGTTCTCCTGCGCATCTGTGTTTGGGGCGGGGCTGGTGCTTCTTCTGTCTGCCGGCGCCCGCATGGCACGCGCTGCCATCATCCAAGGCCTCCCGCCGGCGATTGCTCTGGCCCTGATCGCGTCGGCTATGATGAGATAAGGATTCCAAAGTCGACGCGCCCAGCCACGCAAAAAAAGCGCAACAGACTGCAACTCCGGCACCCTATCCTGCGGGTTTTCTGGCTTGACCAGAAGACTCGCAGGAGGCAGTCTTTGAGTACGCATATATATAAAGTCCCAAGGAAACTGGGCGAAGTCTTGGGCCCGCAGGGGACCGACGACTTCATAGATTTCTTAAACGGGGCGCTGAGGGGAGCTGAAGAGAAGGCAGTGGCGGACGGGCGCAAAGAAATATCAGACCAATTTCAACGCCTGCACAATGATGTGATCCGCATCGGCGTCGAAGGCATGGAAACACGCAAGGACCTCATTGAAGGCTTAGCGAGAATCGATGTCGAGATTGCCCGCGTGGACGGCGAGTTTGCCCGGATCAGCGGTGAGTTTGCGAGCGTCCGTTCTGAAATGCGCGAGGGCTTTGCCCGCGTGGACGGTGAGTTTGCCAAGGTCAGAAAAGAGATGGCCGAAGGCTTTGCAGTTTTGCACGGTAAGATCGCCGACCTGCATGGCGCGATCGCAGCGCAGACACGATGGCTCTTGGTTCTGGGGGGGACGGCGGCCGTCGTCTACCCTGTTATTGCGCGTGCCATGGAACGATTGCTTCCCTGATCAGGAATAATGGAGGCGGGCAGAAGTCCGCCTCGAGTGCTTGGTCGATTGCTTACTTTCCGCGCATATCGAAGACGGCTTTGTTGGCGTCAATCCACTGGATGAGCTTTTCAACTCCCTCACGCGGCTTCACCGCCGGCTTGAAATTGAAATTCTTTGTTGCACGCGAAATATCGCACACGAAGTAGCGCATGTCTCCGGGGCGGTCCGGGTGGAATTCAACTTCCGGCTTTCTGCCAAGGATATCGCCGATGAGCGATATGCACTCAATCAAACTGATCTTATGCGCGGGCCCGCCGCCGATGTTGTACACGCCCGGGGAAGGTTTGCGGAAATAGTCCATGTAGCTCTGCGCTCCGTCCGCTGCAAAAAGAATATCGCGCGCCTGCTTTCCCGTCCCAAAGATCTTCAATGGAAGGCCAAAGAGCGCTCGTATGGCAAAATTTGCCACCCAGCCGTGGTCTTCACCGCCGAATTGGCGCGGACCATAGATTCCCGTGAATCGGAACGACGCGGACGGCGTCTGAAGCATGTCCGTGAACGTGCGGACGTAATGCTCGGCCGCCATCTTGGACGCGTGGAGCGGCGAGATCTCTCCCACCATGACCGGATGCTCTTCATCGATTGAAACCGGATTTCTGTCGTACGATGTGGGCGATTCTGTCAGCGTCTTGTTGATCTGGTTCCCGTACACATGGATGCTCGACGTGTTCACCGCTGGAATCTTGTGCTTGCGGGCAGCATCTAGAACGTTGAATGTTCCCAGCACGTTTGTATTGAAGTCCAGTCTTGGGTTTTCCCACGAAATGGTCATGGCCGGCTGCGCCGCGGT
>JACPZR010000337.1 GCA_016195395.1 Spirochaetia bacterium | reverse complement strand
TCTCATTGGTGGCGGAGAGCACACGCAGGGCGCGGTTCACTTTCTCAAGAACCTCTCTGGTTTTTTGGCGCTCCGTAATGTCTGTTGCTATGCCGCCGAGCGCCACGATCTGTCCGTCGTCGTCAATAATGGGAAACTTGTTTACGATACTTGTGTGCCGTCCGTCCGCGTAATCGGCGCTCTCTTCAAATTCAATCCGCTCCCTTGTCTCTATGACGTGTTTGTCGTTTGTGATAAAGTGGGCCGCCTGTTCCGGCGGAAAGATTTCGGCATCCGTGCGGAACAGAACCTGCCCGCGTTCAAACGAAAAAGAACGGAGGAATTCCTCGTTCACAAACAGATAACGTCCATCCAGATCCTTTACGAAGATCACAGCGGGGATGTGGCTCAAAAATGCCAGGAGGCGCGCTTCACTCTCTTCCAGTTTTCTTTCCGCGCGCTTGCGTTCTGTGATGTCAAACATCGTGGCGCGGGACCGGACAAAGGACCCGTCGTCCGCGTAGATGGCGGTGGAGTTGAGAACGGCGGGGAGTGTGGAGCCGTTCTTCTTCCGGAGCTCAACTTCTATGTCGCGCACCATCCCGCGTTTTTTGAGTTCGGGGAATTTTGTGGCAAACACCTCGAGGCTCTTGGGTGTCAGGAGGTCGCTGATCTTCAGCTTCCCGATCACTTCCTCGCGTTTGTATCCCAGCCACCGGAGTTCCGTGTCATTGATCTCCAGGAACCAGCCGTCGGCGTCCACCGAGTGATACCCGCACGGAGCGTTGTCGTAAAGATCCCTGACATCCTTGAGCGCCTGGGAGAGTTTTTCTAGATTTTGGTCCACGACGCCGTATCCCTGCCCGCAATGTCACACACTGCGGGGCGGAACGCCAGCGTTTTTGTGACTCTTCCTGGATTAGTCCGGTTCAGGATGCGCGTTTTTTCAGCTCTTCAAAGGCAACGTTGACCGTCTGATCCGGACTCACATTCCGCCAGACCTTGACGATGGTGCCCTGAGGGTCTACGAGGAACGTATCGCGTGCCGGCCAGCCGAGCATGCGCAAAAGAAAGACAGGGTTCTTGTCTGAGCCCAGGGCTTTGGCCAGGGCTGCGTCGGAGTCGGACAGGAGGGGAAATTTGAGGCCGAACTTTTCAATGAAGCCCTGGTGGGAAGCGACGCTGTCGCGGCTGATC
>JACPZR010000336.1 GCA_016195395.1 Spirochaetia bacterium | reverse complement strand
GTCGTTGTGCATGAAATGGATTTCTTCTATTCAGGGAGCGATGGAGGGGAGCTTCGTGCGTCGGACCTGGCGGGCTTGGATGCCGGTGTGCGCCGGACGGTCATTAAAAAGGAACTCCTCCGACGCGCCGTGATATCCGCCGGCGTCAAAGAGGGTATCTACGCTGATGACGAGGCGGTGGCCTATCTGCTCCCACGGGTGGAACGACTGCTTGAAGACTACTACTATTATAGGAAGGCTGATTTTCACGGAATCCAACGATCCACTGTCTTGAATACACCGGACAACGCGTCGCTCCAGGAATTCGCGCGCACCAACCCCATTGTGAAGAGTGCAGGCGCTGATGTCAAGATGCTCGCCGCGGAGCGCGACCGCATGGCCCGCCGTATCACGGAAAAGCGCTTCACTGAAGCCCGCGGCAGAGTGATCCAAGAGTTCCTGGCGTCGCACCCGCGCCTGGAGGTTTCAGAATGAGATGCTTTGCGGCTGTCCTCCTCCTCTTGGCAGGGGGACTCTGGGCCGACGCCTACGTGCCTGGTGACGACCGGATCAATGAACGGGACATTCTTGAGCGCATGCGGTCGGAGCTTGGAGAGGAGAAGGTGAAGAGCACGTCGGAAACGCAGGTGGCAACGCTAGCAACCCTGAAGCCGCCCAAAGTCAGGGACGCCCTCACACATTCTGCGATTTTGACCGCGGGGGACGGGAGCCGCCTTACGGCCGAAGTTGTCATTTCTCCGCGTCTCTATCTCGACGGCCGGTCCTTCTCGCTCTCCGTAGTCCGCGAACTTCATTTCGACGATTGGAAAATCGTCAGACGTGTGCGCACACAGATCGGTTGGGATCAGGTATTTGCGCCGGTCCGTTGCCATGGATTCTTAACGGACGGCGCCGCTTTCGAGGGAAGAATCCGGCCGGACGACTGGATGACATTTGAAGCACGGTCTGCGGGAAAGAGCGTCATGTCGCGCACGTACTTTCATGCGAAAGACACGAGCGGTGTGGTGGATGGCCGGAAAGACGTTATCGTATCAATCGAATTTTCTGAAGAGGGAACCAATGCGGTCGCTGACTCAAAGAGCGCTCGATAGCAAGAGGAACTTTTCTTTCGCCATCCAAGTGGTGGTGGTCTCGATGGGGCTTCTCTCGTGTGCAGTCACGCGCGGTCCGGAAGAATTCGGCGGCCTTTCCCGCCGAGCTGATGCGGAAGAGATACAGGACACGCTCGACATCTCCGTGGATGCGCCCGGCGGGACGTTTCAGATCGACCGTTTTGAGGAAGCCGAACCCATCGTGAACGACTTTTTGCCTGTGAGAAACATCGCCCCGCGCACGCGGGTGACGCATAGAGAAGCCCAGGAGTTCTGTGCCCGGAGCGGCCGGCGCTTGTGCACGCGGTATGAATGGAAGAATGCGTGTCTTGGAACACAGCGCCGACGATTTGGATACGGGAGCAGCTTCGTGCAGGGGCGCTGCAACGTCGAAACGGGTCACGTCATTGTCAATGGCGGGAGACCTGACTGCGTCACCGATTCCGGCGTTCATGACATGGTAGGGAACGTTATGGAATGGGTCAGTGATTCTGTCGACGGGCGGTCTGTGGCGCTGGGTGGATCCTTTGTGTCGGGCCAGGCCACCAACTGTTTTACTGAGAACTTCTTTCCGGAGGATACACGCAATGGTCAGATCGGTTTTCGTTGCTGCCGGTAAGGGCGCACTGCTTCTTGTTCTTCTGTCCGCCGCCGGGTGCAGCGCCTACGATTTTCCGCTGGTGCGCACGGCGCTCTGGAGCGGCGGCGTCACGTCAGACCTGCAGAGCGTCGGCCTGGGATATTTTGACGGCCGACCTCCGGCCCAGCGCTTGTTTCTGGAGACTCTGGGCTTCTCTCTGCGGGAGGTCGGTTTTCGGGTCCGTGAACCGGGAGAAACGATGGCGGTCGTGGGACAGGCAGCGCTGCCCTCAAACCGCGCCCTTTCTTCAGACGAGCTTCTCCAGCTCAGCGGCCGCTACGCGTCCCGCGTTTTCCTGCAAGGCCGGATCGAAGAGGCCAGAGTTGACCGGCTGGTGGACACGGTAGTGGACGTGATGGTAGTTATAGCGGTGCATGATATGAAGACCGGCGAGAAGTCGGGCGAAATCATGGGTTTTGGGCGTGAGCTCAAACATTTCGGCGGAGAAGAGTCGCTTAGGATGAGCCGGAGGATTTCACAACGGCTGATGGAGATGACCCTCCGGCCGTAGGCGCAATCTGTCAACCCGCTCTCTTGGCGGGAACGGGTTCAGCGTCAGCTAACGTATGCGTTATCTGTTGACAGATGACATCATTGCTTCCGGATAACGCAAGCCGGAGGCGGCATGCATGGGCGCGATTTTGTCAATGTCCGCCATGTCCGCGGGTGAAAGCGTTACGTTTATGGCGCCGGCGTTGTCCTCGAGATAGGTACGGCGTTTGGTTCCAGGAATCGGCACAATGTCACTTCCCCGTGCCAGCACCCAGGCGAGGGCCAGCTGGGAGGCTGTGCAGCCTTTCTTTGCGGCGAGGCTCTGGATGTGCGCTACAAGATTGAGGTTCTTCTGAAAATTCTCCCCTTGAAAGCGCGGAGACATTTTGCGATAATCGTCATCTGCAAGGTCTTCCGGTTTCTTGATGGCTCCTGTCAGGAATCCTCTGCCCAGCGGGCTGTAGGCAACAAATCCAATGCCCAGCTCCCTGCAGGCGGCAAGGATACCTTCTTCCGCGTCCCGGGACCAAAGGGAATACTCGGTCTGAAGGGCGGCGATCGGGTGTACTTTGCTCGCGCGGCGGAGTGTGTCGACGCCGGCTTCCGACAGGCCAATGTGGCGGATTTTCCCTTCGCGAACCATGTCCGCCATGGCGCCCACCGTCTCTTCAATCGGCGTGGACGGGTCTACGCGGTGCAGATAATAGAGATCGATAACGTCAACTCCAAGGCGTTTCAAACTGCCTTCCACGCACTTCTTGGCGTAGTCTGCTTTCCCATTGATGCCGCGCACTTTGGGATTTTGGGGGTCGCGAACGATACCGAATTTGGTGGCAACGACCACCTTGTCTCTGCGTCCTTTCAGAGCGCGGCCCACCAGCTCTTCATTCGTATAAGGACCGTACATGTCTGACGTGTCGAGAAAGTTGATCCCGAGTTCCAAGGCGCGGTCAATCGTTTTGAGCGACTCGGTGTCGTTTCGTCCGGAATAGAAGTCAGACATGCCCATGCAACCCAGCCCCATCGCGGAGACTTCCAGTCCGTTTTTACCAAGTCGTCGTTTTTCCAT
>JACPZR010000005.1 GCA_016195395.1 Spirochaetia bacterium | reverse complement strand
TCACGTTCAATATCCATTGTATCGAGGATCTGATCTTTTTCCTGGCGCTTGTCTACTACGCCCGCAATCCCGAGTATCCGGTCCGCGAGCGTGGATTTACCATGGTCAATGTGCGCGATGATGGAAAAGTTACGAATGAGTGATTGGTCGCCCATGTGAATAGGCCGATCTCCGGCGGCGTTCGCTACGGCGGCAGGTTTTTCCATACCGACCATGCCGTCAACCAGGACGAGTACTGACAGATTGAATGTGGTTGCCCCCGCAGCGCCCCGGCCAAACCAGTCCAATATGAAGCTTGGAATCGTAGTGGGAAGCACCCGGCCGGGACGCGCAGGCAAACCAATTGCCGACTGGTTCGCGGATTTTGCGGCCCACCACGGACGATTCCAAGTGGAACTTTTAGACCTTGCGCAGTTCGACCTTCCTCTGTTGAACGAAGCAGCCCATCCGCGCCTTCGCAAGTACGATCACGCCCACACCAAAGCTTGGAGCACGGCCGTGGACAGCGCGGATGCGTTCGCTTTCGTTACACCGGAATACAACTACGGGTCGCCCCCGGCTCTGGTGAATGCGCTCGACTATCTTTCCGCAGAATGGGCCTACAAGCCGGCCTGCTTTGTCAGCTACGGCGGGATATCGGGGGGGCTGCGGTCGGTCCAGATGAGCAAGCTCATCGTAACGTCGCTCAAGATGATGCCGCTCCCTGAAGGGGTGATCATTCCAATGTTCGCGCAATATTTGGACAAAGAAAAGGGCACGTTTGCTCCGCCGTCAACCCAGTCCGACCAAGCAAAGATTATGCTCGATGAGCTGGTTAAGTGGGCGGAGGCTCTCGCGCCCATGCGCCTGCCTAAGTGATGTCAACCATCACGAGCGTCATGTCGTCCTCCAATTCGTCCTCGCTTCCCACCCAGTCGTAGACCGCGCGGAGCACGGCGTCCGCTGCTTCTTCTACAGGCAGAGCGTCCGCAAGAGCCAAGGTCTCGTAGAGACGCGCAAATCCAAAGAGCTGCCCGTCGTTGTTCCTGGCCTCAATAAGTCCGTCGGTGTACATGAGAACCCGGTCCCCTGATTCAATTTTCGTTTGGGTGGGCTTAACGGAAAACTGGTCCGGCCAACCCAGAAGCTTTCCATAAGAGATGATTTCTTCCGTGCGATTTTTCCGCCTGCGCCGCACACAAACAGGCAGATGCCCCGCAGACGCATAGACGGCCCGGCTCCCCCAGCCCAGGTCCAGCCAGAGGCAGCCGGCCGTGATGAAGTGTCTGCCAAATCGGACAGCCAACTCGGTATTCATGGTCCGGAGCACGCGCCCGGGATCCGAGATAATCTACCGCTGGTGCGCAAAAGAAACCTTCAGCATAGAAGCGACCAGCGCTGCCGGCACTCCATGACCGGTGACGTCTGCGATCAAAATGCCAATCTTGTCCTTCGATATCTGGTGAAAATCGTAGAAGTCGCCTCCTACGGACGCGGCGGGCTTATAACGCGCGGCAAAGGTCGCGCGCGGCGTTGCTGGAAGAGATCCCGGCAGAATTGCATTTTGTATGGAACGCGCTGTTTCCATTTCCCGCTCCATTGAACGAGCCACAGCTTCAGCGCTGTCGCGTTGGCGTCTGAGTATCGTTATGCGGTCACTGAGAGCAAGGGACAACAGCACCATCTCCACCGCAGAGCCAATCTGCATACTGTAGCGTGTGAAATCGTTCCGGGGCAGAAACCCCAGTCCCATCAGCGTAAACAGAAGCGCCGCAAGTATAAACAGAAACCAGGCTGCAAAGAAGAAACGCGCGGGAGCGTATCCGCGCACCCAGGCGAGAAGTGCCGCAATGCTAACCGTAACCGCAACAAGCGCTCCCACGGAACGTGATACTATGTCAGCGCCGCGGTGATCAAGGATCTGCGAGGCGACGGCCGCGGCACCCGCGACGGTCACGAGCGCAATCATAGCGCGGTTCAGCGGTTGCGCTATGATAGAGAGGTTCAAGAATCTCCTGGTGAAGAGGAGCGACATGATGAGAGAGGCATTAGCCGACAAGAACGAGAACCTGGTGTTCCATACCGGATGAGTGGGCC
>JACPZR010000335.1 GCA_016195395.1 Spirochaetia bacterium | reverse complement strand
GGACGGATACGTGTGATAGAAGGACGCATGAGACGACAATTCGGTGACTGCAACAAAGAGGTCCATGCAGATCCGCGCGACGTTACCCAAGACCCACGACAATGTTCCCGGTCCCGCGGCAAGAATCACTCCGGCATACAAATACAATATTGGAAGGGCAAAGCCGGTCAGCGGCAGCAGGACAAGATTGACCGCGGGCGCCGAAAATGACTGGGAATGGAATACGTACAGGAGCATAGGAAGCGCCGCAACGGATGCAGAGATCGTCAGGCATCCACAGAAGAATGACTATCCCTGAATTAAGAAGAATGTCCGCTTTTTGGATCCTCCGCTGGAGCACGCTCTGCAGGGCATAAACGCAGACGAACACATAGGATCTACAGAGAGACACGGGGAAAGACAGAAACCAGATATAGGCGGTGCAGAGCGGGAGAGGGACAAATAACGCGGCGGGATGCCGTCGTCCCAAGAGAAGCGCCAAGGGCGCATGCAGACAGGCAAAGAAGACCGCCATATGAAACCCGCTCGCAGCGAAAATATGAACAATGCCGAGTTCCTTGCCAAAGCGCCGGAATTCCTTGTCCATAACGTTCATCCGACCCAACAGCAATGCCCGTGCCGCGCTCAGACTGCGTCCCGATAAAAAAGCATCGTCTTCCAGCGCGCGGTCTACCGTGTTGAGAACGCGTTCCTTGATCGAAGGTTCCGGACAGACTTGCGTCATAAGACTCCGCCCGCTGATAGACATTATTGACGTTATCCCCTTCTTCCGGAGAAACGTGTCGAACCCCGAATCACTGAGCGTCCGTGGGAGTGAGCGCCCCCACACGCGTGCGTCCAACCGGCACCCTGACCTGAATGTCGCTGTCTTGGGCACAAACACACCGGTGTGGAAAGCGCCGCCTTGTATTCCTGTCCCAAACGAAAGTCGCTCCCGTTTACCCTGCACGCGCCTCCAGTGAGATCCTTCCCATACAAAATGTTCAACGCGCGCGAGAAAAAGCCCCGCCGTCACCTCGTCGCCAAGCGCCACAGCAACGCGGACGGCTGGATAGCGCCCTGCCTCTGCCGGGACCGTGGTCCACGTATCCGGGGGCCGGACGGGGCGATCGAGAAACTGCATCCGAAAAGCCAGACTGGCCCACAAGATTGGCAGGATGAGGAGCGCCCTCCGGAATCCCCGGCTCTGCGGCAGAAGCGCAAAGAAACCCCCGATGGCGACGGTGACAATGACCCCCAGTCTCATGAACAAGTCCGACTCGGCGGAATCCAAGCTCCAAGCGGCGCTGCAAAGCGCGGTTGACAGTAGAAATAGGAGCTTCAGACTGTTGGTGGGTCCCATACAGGAAGGGGTGGGAGACCCGCGGATCGTTGCGGAAAAAAAAGTGCAAAAAGCCCATCGTCGCTTGTCTATAAGGTGAAAGGAGTATTTTTCATGAAAACCTGTCTTGGAAGCGCAGTATTTGCCTGCGTCATCATTCTCGCTGCCTGCGCCAAACCGCCGTCAAAACCCACGATCATGGTGATCACGAGCGCCGCCGGAGATGCCACCCTGTCCCGTGCCGGGAAACACTCTCCGGCTGCCGTGGGAACGGTGCTTGCCGCGGGCGACGTTATTCAGACTAAAGATGGCACCGTGGATGTGCAGCTCCGGGGCGGTTCTACCCTTCGCGTGAGGCAGTTCACGAACATGTCAGTCGACAGGGTCCTTGAAAGCGACGTGCGTGTTGGACTCAACGAAGGCGGAGTGACCGCCAAAGTTAAGAAAGCTTCCACCGCGCAGAATTTCTCCGTTGTGTCGCCAACGGCCATTGCCGGTGTGCGCGGGACAACGTTCTCAATGGATGTCCAGGAAGGGGAGCCGCCGAAGGTGCGCGTGCTGGACGGCAAGGTGGCCATGGTGCCCCGCGTTCCGGCCCTCGAAAAATACTCCCAAGAACAAATCTCCAAAGACGACAGACTGAAAAAGCTCGCGGACAGTTTAGAGCAACAGGAGATGATCCTGACAGACAAGACGGAGGGGTCCATTGATCCGTCGGCAGAGAAGAAGCTGAAAGAGGCAAACGCCGCCCTGGATAAAGGTCTTACCGCGGATGAGAAGCCCGTTGAACTCAAAGCGGCCGTGACCTCCAAGCCCGTTACCATCACCCCCCAAGAGGAAGCGGAAAAGGACACAATGGTCACTGTGGGCGAGGACTTGATTGAACAGGCAGCCAAGGCCGGCAAAGAACAGGCGAAAGATGCGGGACAACAGATTGCAAAGGAACACGAAAAGGGTGTGAACCAGGCATTCGACAAGATCGAAGCGCGTGTCACGGAAAAGAAACTGACCTCGACACAGCAGATCAAAGAATACTACTCTGTTCTCGAAGTAATCACGATGAAAGACACCAAACAACATTCCGGCGCCGTGGTTGCACAATCGGGAAACATTCTCATGCTGCATGCGCCGGATGGCGTCTACCGTTTGAACAAGCAGGAAATACAGTACGTTGACTATTTCAACGTGAAGAAGTAATCAAACGACGCGCGGCGGAGGAATCCGCCGCGTCGATCAGACATTCTTGGGATGCAACGACGCGTTCCTCTTCTCTTCAGTAAGACATGCCCGCGTTCTTTCGCGCCCGGTCCAAGTAGTGTGCAGCAGTCTTTCGCGCTTTCTCCGCGCCCACCTTCAAAATATCCCGCACTGAGCTGGGGTCTTTCAAGAGTTCGTCGCGGCGGCGTCTGTATGGACCAAAGGTGTCGAGAATCCGCGCCAATAGATCTTTTTTGATGTCGCCGTACCCGGTACCGGGAGTACGAAATCTGTCTTTCAAGGCTTCCTTTTCCGTAGCCGTCAGGAAAAGGGAAAAAATTTCAAACAACGCGGAACCATCTGGATTCTTGGCCTCGTTGACGCCCAGAGAGTCTGTGACAATGCCCATCACGGATTTCTTCAGCTCCTTTTCTTCCGCGAAGAAGTAAATAGCGTTGTTGTAACTCTTGCTCATCTTACGGCCGTCAGTCCCGGGAACGAGCGCCGTATCTGCCATGATGTCCGGCTCGGGAATTACGAAGGTTTCTCCGAACGTGTTGTTGAAGCGCGCCGCAATATCACGCGTGATCTCAAGGTGCTGCTTCTGGTCTTTTCCAACCGGCACGCGCTCTGATCCAAACAAGAGAATATCCGCCGCCATAAGAATGGGGTAGAAGAAGAGCCCCGCGCTCGGGGTGATCCCCTGTGCTACTTTGTCTTTGAAAGAGTGCGCGAGCTCCAGCTGTGGGACGGTAATCGAAGTGGAAAGAAGCCACGTCAGTTCTGTCACTTCCGGAACGTCGCTCTGCACCCAGAAGACCGACTTTTCCGGGTTCATGCCCAGAGCCAGAAAATCCACCGCCGCTCCCAAAGTGTTCGCGGCAAGGGCCGACCCATCGGAAACGGTCGTCATTGCATGGTAGCTGGCAATGAAGCAGTAGAGTTCGCTCCGTTCCTGGAAATCCACCATGCGTTTCATCATGGAAAAATAGTTCCCCAAGTGAGGACGCCCGCTGGGCTGAATGCCGGATAAAATACGCATGACGGTGACCTCTTCCCCTGCCTCGGCCTTGGGATGCACCCTTTTTTCAGTTGTTCGCAGTCGCGCGCCCAAG
>JACPZR010000347.1 GCA_016195395.1 Spirochaetia bacterium | reverse complement strand
CCTCTCCGTCTGGAATCGGGAACGGCTGCCCTCCGATTCGCCAACTTGCCGGTGTCGATTGTGCCTGACGGCGTGCGCGCTTCCGTCAGCAAAGGAAGCGTGGTATCAGTAGCTGTCCGGCACGCAGCGCCTGGCGAGGAGTCGCTCGATCATCCACTCCGTCAGAAACTGAAACGCGTACAGTCCGATCTCCGCGTGGAAGAAGACAGGCTGGCCAATTTTCGCGAGCAGATCAAGTTATTGAACACATTCGGGCAGCACGCAACCTCCCAGTCCGACCGAGACGTCCGCCAGAACGCGATCCGATTGGAAACATGGGCCGACGTGCTCAAGTTCATGGAAGAGAAGCGACGTGATTATCAGGAAAAAATCCGAAAAGCGGAGAGCCGGCTGCAAGAACTGCGCAAAGAGGAAGCCGTTCTGAACGACCAGACCGGCCGCATGAACATGGCCAGCCGGCGCGCGCAGATTGAAGTGGAAGTTACGTGCGCGGGAACGCCGGGAGACGAAGTAAAAGTAACGCTCGAGTATCTGGTGACGGGTGTCTCTTGGCAGGGTATCTACGATCTCTACAGCACATCGGAAGGCCCGGATTTCCGTTTGGAGTCGCGCGCCGCGGTGAAACAATCCACGGGCGAGGATTGGACCAACGTCAGCCTTTCGATCTCGTCGGCGCGTCCGTCGTCAGGCACATCGCCCGGAGTTCTGCGTCCTTGGCGGATCACCGGTGGCGGCATATCGCCGGCGCAGGCGGGCAAAACAGGAAACAGCGCGGGCGACAACGAAGAATCCCATGACCGGCCGGATAACGCTGACATGTCAGACGCATCCGAGACTTCCACGTTCACAGTGCAGCTTCCCGGACGCGAAACGATTGCGAGCGACAACTCGGAACACCGCATTGTAATCAGCCGGTCGGAATTGAAAGGCGCTGTAACGCTTGTAGCCGTCCTGTCGCTTTCGACGTTTGTGTATCTGAAGGCCCGGCTCCGGAATACCACGGGGATGCCTCTGCTTTGGGGGACGGTGAACACATTCGTAGATGGAAGCTTCACGGGCAGCGCAGCGCTCGCGCGTCGGGCCGCCGTGGGAGAGGAGTTCGAAGTTTTTCTTGGACCGGACCAGCGCCTTGTTGTGAAACGCACCCTCATGCGGGGCGATGTGGCGGGCACAGGAATCCTTTCAAAGAAAGTGGAGATCCAGAACCAGTGGGAGATCGAAGTAGCGAACTTCACGAAAAAGCCGCGCCGCGTGCTCGTTCTTGATCAATTTCCTATCACGGGTGATCCGTTGATCTCCACAAAATTCGGCGGGTCCAGCCGCACAGACGTGAAGACGGACGCAAACGGAATGCTCACTTGGAATCTGGAGGTGCGTCCGGGCGAATCGCAGAAGTTTGATTTCTCCTACTCGATGGAAATCCCCACCGAGATTTGGGACCGCTTGGAACGTCGCTTAAAGGAAGCCGATGCGAAGCGCGGCATGAACCAGCAGAATGACGAGGAGCTTCCGTCCAAATCCAAACGGATGTATAACTTGGAGAAAATGTTCATGAAGTAGGGGGGGCAAAATGCTTCTTGACCCCCGTACCAGCTTCAAAACCCTTCTCGCCAGTGAGTCGTGCCTTCCATATACACGCCCCCGGGGCGGATGTCGAGACCATCGGCGCCCGCGCAGAGTCCATGGCGCGGTCCATTCCCGCGGAAGAAAAGGCACGGGTTGCTGCATTGTCCTTTGCTCCATCGTCCCGGACGGACACGCCCTTTGACGCCTTTGATACAGGGGAACTCTTCGAGCGGCCGGTGGAGCTTCCGGATTTTCAGAGCAAGAAATACCGCTGGGTCAAAGGACCTCTCCGTTGGTTTGCGCACGTTTTCTTTCGTTTCATATCCGTGGTCTACGACAAGCTCTCCGAAAACAAGAACACGGCTTTTTATCAGATCGTCCAAGAGGTTGTAGCGCTCAAACACCGCGTCCTCCAGCTCCAGGAACAGGTGGAGATTCTGGAGAAACAGAATGCGGCGCTCAAGGGAAAGTCCAGCGGAGACGGTCCGGAAGTCTCGTGAAACATTTCAGCGGACGCGTTGTGCAGATTGCCGCGGGCTGTACGCCCGGTGACGCCATTACAAACGAAGTCGAGATCATCCACCGTTACCTATCCCAACACGATTACAAGTCTGCCGTATTCGCGGAGAACATTGCTCCGGGCCTGACATTTCGCGCGTCCACGATGCGCATGTACACCCCCCGCCCGGACGATGTGATTATCCTTCACCACAGTATTTCCATGCGTTATTCAACGTCGATCGCGCAGCTTCCCAACCGGAAGATCATGATCTATCATAACGTCACACCGCCCGACTTCTTTGTGCCCTACAACTACATGCTGGCCGAGCGCGTCCGTCGCGCTCGCCGTGAGCTCCCGCGATTCATGCAGTATTTCGACAGCTGCTTTGCGGATTCTACATTCAATGCGGAAGACCTTGCGGGTCACCCTCATGTGCGTGTCATGCCTGTGCTCTTTCCCGCGCTGATGACGGAACGAGGCTCTCTGTCTCCTACGGGGAAGTTGAGGAACACAGCGGAACAGCCGCAGATTCTTTTTGTGGGTCGGATCGTTCCCAACAAAGGCTACGCGGATCTCCTGAAGATATTCTATTTCATGCGCCGCGAAATTCCTGGAGCCCGACTGACCCTTGCGGGAAGCTTCTTCCCCGGATTGGAAACATACGATGAAGAACTCCGCGCTCTGATCCGCTCTCTCTCTTTGGAGAACCATGTCCGCTTTACGGGCTTCGTCAGCGATGAGGTTTTGACCCAGCTGTATGCTTCTGCTGACTTGTATTTGTGCGCGTCTCACCACGAAGGTTTCTGCGTGCCTCTCTTGGAGGCGATGGCCGCCGGCGTGCCTGTCGCGGCGTACACCGGAGGCCGGTCGGCCGTGGGTGAAACGATGGACGGCGCCGGGATTACCTTTTCACAAATGGATCACCCCTTGGCCGCGGCGCTCGCCGTGAGCGCTGTCAGAGATGAATCACTCCGTAAAGCGATTGTAGAAACGCAGGTCCGCCGCCTTGAGTTGTTTCGTCCGGACGTTATTCTCTCCATGCTGGTGTCGGAAGTAGAGCGCCTCGCGGCTGTACGTTCGGGCGGGGATTGACATGGACCTCCAGACCTGGCTCGACTGGATTCACAGCCTACCCGAATGGGGAATCTACACTTTCATCGGCGTCTCATCGTTCATAGAGAATGTTTTCCCGCCCTGGCCGGGAGATACCTTCAACGTGGTCTCCGGCGTGCTGGCCGCAAACGGCGGCTGCGATATCCGTCTGCTGATGGTTGCCGTCATGGCCGGAAACCTGATCGCCGCATATGTTAAGTATTACTTAGGAATCTACATGGTGCGCGGCCTGGAGATTCTGAATGAGAAAATCCGTCGTCCCCAGTTTGTGAAGCGGTGGCTGTCGCAGCTGACTTCGAGGGAGTCCCTGGAGAAAACACACAAGTGGTTTGACCGATGGGGCTTTCCTTTCGTGATTGTGTCGCGCTTCTTTGCCGTAGTACGTTTCTTTGTGAGCATCGTGGCCGGGATGACGCGCATGAACATCGTCCTGTATACGATTTCTTTCTCTATTGGCGCGGCCATTTGGAATGGGATACTCCTCTGGGGCGGATTTGCGCTGGGCAAGAATTGGGGATTGGTCATGGAGTATATGGCCGTCTACAACAAGGCAGCGATGGTCGTCTTGATCAGTGTTCTTCTGGCGTTCGCGGTTTATAAGTTCCGCACACGCGACAAAGCTGCGTAACGACCACCGAGAGAGCTAGCGTACGGTCGCGAGAATCTGCGCCATCGTGGAGGGGGATTCCGGCAGGAGCTGCGCCAGGTCCTGGCCCGTCACTACGGAGAAAAAATTTGCAAGGATGCGCGCCGTCAGACCCCAGATGACCATCCCTTCGTTCAGCGCGACTGTGTTCCAGTCTGCTTTCCTCCCATTCGCCCACAAAGCTGTGGACAAAATAGTCGCTGACAGACTGAAACTTGTCTAACGCACCCATGATTTGAACGCGCGCGCGCGGAAGGCCGATCTCTTCTTCAGATACGCGGAGCGCTCCTACTTCCGGTGTCTCGCCTGCATCCAACGCTCCGCCGGGGAAACTGATCTGGCCCGCATGCTGCGGAAGCGACGAGGATCGTACAGTGAAGATGATGCCGCCGCTCTCCCTGCCGATGAGCAGAGCCACCGCTGCCGGGCGGAGCGTGCGCGACTCGTCGTACATGATCGTCTTGGGCTGATACGCCTCGAGAGACGTGCGCATTGCGGGCGACATCGCTTCATCCAGACATGGCGTGCTGCATGAGCGTCAAGGAGAAATGGGACGACTGTAGTGATCAGCGGACAGGTGGCTGCGTCACGGCCTGATACGGCGGATCCACATACGCGGCCCACGCGCTGTTGTAAGCATGGAGGCGCAGTGTGGGTTGTCCTTCCGTATTGACGAGTTTACCGCCGGCCTTTGTCCAACCGACGATTCCGCCGTGAAGAGTCTTGGCGGGCAGAGAAAACTCCGACGCCCATTGAGCGGACCGATACCCGCCGGCGCAGTAGAAAACGATGCACGCGTCTTTGTCCAAGGCGAATTTCTGCTGGAAGTCCTGGAAGGCTTCCATTGCCGCCACGTCCACGCGCGGCCCCGCCAGAATGGCGCCGTCAATGTGCGACACATTCTGCTCCACTGCTTCTCTGACATCGATCAAGAGCGTGGGTCTGCCTGCGGCCATCCTTTCCATAATCTGGGCGGCGGAAATTTCATCCGCGCCAAAACGGACGGCAAAGCGGGTTGTCAAGACCTCAAAGGCATCTTCCTTGTGCATGTTTCTCCTAGCAGACCGTTGTAAGTCGTTCTGATTGACAACCACAATGCACCTATACTGTTACGCTACAAAGGC
>JACPZR010000004.1 GCA_016195395.1 Spirochaetia bacterium | reverse complement strand
CATTGCAGTGGCGGGTGAGGTCCGCGCAGAAGGGGGAGGGAAGGCCTGCGAATACTCTTACGACCCCGCGGCAACAAAGATCACCTGGACTGCTTTCAAGTTCACAGAGAAGTTTCCTGTGAGCGGCACCTTCACGTCTCTTAAAGTGACGTCAAAGCCGGCCCCGTCCATTGAGCTGCTGGGGGCGGGCATCTCCTTTGAGATCGAAGCAAATTCCGTCACCAGCGGCGTGGCGTTCCGCGATGACAGTCTGCGCCGGTTCTTTTTTGCGGGATTGAAGAACGGGGAGGTCATTTCCGGAACATTCAAACCGGGAAAGGCTGCCGGGACGGCCCGCTTGATGCTGCGACTGAACGGTCTTGAGAAGGAGGTTCCTGTAACCTACACTGTGACGGAACCAGGCCGCGTGCAGCTGGCTGGGAGCATTGAGCTCACCGAGTGGGACGCAGCCGCTGCGCTGGCGGCTCTCAACAAGCGCTGCGAAGGCATGCACAGGGGTAAAGACGGATCCAGCATTCTTTGGCCCACTATTCAATTCAGAGTGGAGTCAACGTTCAAGCGAACCTGCCGCTGACGTTACCACTTCTTTTTTTGGATCGACTTTATGAACACGGCGATAGTTCCGCGCTCCGTGGGCGGAATGTGCGGAGCCGCGGGCATGGCAGTGCCAGGAATTCCGGATGCAATCGTTTTTGCAATGTCCTGTTCTGATGCGCCCTGTTTGTACGTGGAGGGCCGGCGCAGATCGCGCGGCTTTGGATTGAGCTTGCGGGAGAGCGGACCATCGCCGCGACCGCCTTCGCCGTGGCACGACACACAGCCATACAACACAAAGAGCTGGCGTCCCTGGGCAATCGCCTCACGCTTGGAACGCGGAACCATGAACGGCGGCTCCTGGTCCATGTCGCACCGCGGGAATGCAAAGGCGGCAGAAAATGACAAGAGAAGGCCTGCCACAATTCGAAAGCAGTAGCGCGGCCGGCTTCCTTCAAAATCTTTGGGGGTTGTTTCTTTCGTGATGTCTTTGACAGTGGAAACCTCGAGCGCCTCTGTGTTGAGCTTGAACTTGGTATAGCTCGTGGAGAAAAACACGACCCCGCCCGGAGACATGCGCTTTAATACAGATGCAAGGAGCGTGGTATGATCCCGCTGCACATCGAAAATTCCCTGCATCTTTTTGCTGTTGGAGAAGGTGGGCGGATCCACCAGCGCCAGGTCGAACGTTTCCTCTACGGGTCTCTGGAGATATTCAAGAACGTCGGCGCGCAGCAGTGAATGCGGTCCGGTGATGTCAAAGCCGTTGAGCCGCATATTCTCGCCGGCCCAGTCCAAGTATGTGTTGGACATGTCGATCGTTTGTGTCCTGACCGCGCCACCCGCCGCTGCGTAGACGGAGAAACTTCCCGTGTAGGCAAAGAGATTGAGAAATGACCGGCCGCCCGCTTCCGATCTGACCAGCGAGCGCGTTATGCGGTGATCCAGAAAGAGGCCCGTGTCCAAATAGTCTTCCAAATTGACGAGGAACTTGAGTCCGCCTTCTTCCACGACGAAGTCGTTCTTTGAGTCGCTTAGTTTTTGGTACTGGTCCATCCCCCGCTGGCGCTGGCGGATTTTCAGATGGATTTTGGCCGCGGGAACCTCCAGACTCTCCGCGATGATCTTGATGGTCTCTGCCAGCCATTCTGCGTGCTCGGATTCCGTCTGTTCATACGACGTGGCATACTCGGAGACGTAGAGCCTGTCGCTGTAGACATCGATGCTCACGGGGAACTGCGGGATGTCTCGGTAGTAGAGTCGGTAGCAGGAAATGCCCTGTCGGCGCGCCCACTTCCCAAGGTGGCGCTTCATCTTGACCAGCCGGTTCTGGAACATCTGGTACTTGGTCACGACGCCACGGAAAAGGAGCGGAATACAGAAGGCCAGGCGAAAACGGAGCGGGCGCGTGCTGCCGGCCGGCGGCGCCCGGTCAAGGCTAAGTGCTGGAGAGAATGTTTATGATTTGGGCCCCGAATTTCTCAATCTTGGCGGTGCCCATGCCCTTCACCCCGCTCAGTTCTGACAAAGAGCGCGGTTTTTCGCGGACAATACGGGCCAGAACGACATTCTGGATGACCATGTATTTCTTCCATTTGAGCCGCCTGGCCTCGTTGTCTCTGAACGTCTGGAGCTTTCTCATTACGGCTGTGTCCGGGGAGGGGCCCGCGCTGGAGCTGCGGCTTGAGGGTCCGCTTCGTGCCGCCGCGACGGCCCCGCGTCTTTCCGAGGTCTTGTGCGGCGGCGCGGATGCAAGGTAGATCTTTGGATACTTTGATCCCGCAATCTTGATCTGCCCCTTCTGGATTCCGTCTTCAAAGAAGCGGATGATGGCTTCTTCCGGCACATGGGTGAGCGATGCAAAGTGGCGGGATCGGTCCAGCTTGTACTTCAGAATGTTCCTGCTGCGACTGCCGCGCAGAATTCCCGCGAGGATCTTTTTGCCGAATTTTCCCGGGAACTCCTGCAAAACACCATGTATAACGTCCACCTCTTCGTCTGAGAACTGACGCGCAGCTTTTGCCTCGGTGACTTTCTTTTTTTGGGCTTCCCTTTGAATGAATTCCTTCCGGCCCGATGTGCCCGACTCCAGACAATGATCGCACTGTCCGCAGCGGGGAACGTTCTCTCCAAAATAACCGCAGAGAAACGTCTGCCGGCAAAGGTCGCTGAAGCCATAGGATTGAACGTGCTGCAAGAGCGCCGTCTCCGACGCGCCGCGGCTCCCCTTGCCCAAAATAAAACTCTGCGTTACCAGATCCGCTTTGCTGAAAAATAGAATACAGTCTGACGCGGCGCCATCCCGTCCAGGCGGGGACTTGGTAGTGGAGCACCATCCGAACGTCGGGCTGGTCCATCCCCATGCCAAAGGCGTTCGTTGCAATGAGGACGTTGACTTTTCCGGCGGCGTACGAATCCTGCATCTTCTCGCGCGTTTCCGTGCTCTTACCGGCATGATAGCGGCCGACCTTGAAGCCCTTCTGCCTCAGGAATTCATAGAGGTGATCAACTTTGGCGCGCGTGGCGCAGTAGATGATGCATCGCCCTGAACGGAAGTTTTTGAAATTTCCCTGATCCAGCAGTTCCAGCAGGCGGCTCTCTTTCTCCGCATCTGTTGAAGCGTATTCGATTCTGTAGCGCAGGTTGGGTCTGTAGAAACTCTGTTGAACAATGGCCGGCTCGCGGAGATCCAGCGCGCGGACAATGTCTTTCTTCACGCGGTCCGTGGCCGTAGCTGTGAGTGCTGCCACCTGAATCTTGCGGTTGGGCAGGCGCGCACGCAGCTTGTGCAGCTCGCGATAGTCGGTTCGGAAGTCGTGTCCCCACTGCGAAATACAATGTGCCTCGTCCACGGCGATGAGATTCACCGGCATCCGCGGAAGCATGGCCAGAAAATCAAAGGACACGGCGCGTTCAGGCGACACATATAGGAGGCGAATCTTGCCGGTCACAGCGTGGCTGATCACGCGCATCTGCTCCAGTTCATCCTGTGTGGAATTGCAGTAGGCCGCGGCCACACCGCGAGACCGCAGAATATCCGTCTGGTCTTTCATCAAAGCGATAAGCGGCGAGATAACGATCGTAAGTCCCGTCTCACTCATCACAGCCGGCAGCTGGTAGATGAGCGACTTGCCGCCGCCGGTGGGCATGACCACCATTGTGTCTTTGCCGCTCAAAAGCGCGGAGACGGCCTCCCATTGACCGGGGCGGAAGCTTTCCAACCCAAATGTGGTCTCAAGGGTTTGGCGACACTCCTGCATCGAAACCAATCGGTCAGGGGTTTGGAGCATGGTACACCATCGCACTATACGTCTATTTGGTAAACATTATTTTGCGTATGCGCGGAGGTAGGGAGGGCGCCCCGGAAGACGGTGTGTGGATGATGCGTCCGGCACTAACGAAACTGGCCGGGCGCCTCCTCATCACTGGAGGACCCCAGGATGACAGGTGATAGAGAGATGGAAAGGCGGGAGCAGAAGGGGTTGGCCGTGGACGACGCTACGCGGTAGAATCCGTTGCCTTTCACAAGGCCGGTCACCAGGCAGTCGCCGTTAAATGCATCATGCTGGACGGTGCCTGTGCGCTCCTCGTCCACACGGAAATCGTAGAATACGCTGAAATTGACGCCCCCGCGCTTTTCCGCCCATGTGAAGCGCGACGTGGTGTAGGTTATGTGGTTGCAGCAACCGCCGGTGACGTTGTCACGGCGCGTGGACTGCCCGCCGGGGGCCATGCGTTCGCCGCCGTAGAGCGCGCGGCCCAGCAGTTTTTGGCTCAGCGGAAGCGATGAGGCCATTCTCTTTTCAAAGTCGCTCACGGCCGCGGGGCAGGTTTTCAAGAAGGCTCCAAAGACGTAACCTTTCACTTCCGTGTTGGAGCAGTACGGGGGTTGACAGATCTTGTATGTCACCTGATGCCATACGTCGGACATGGAGCCGATCGAAACGCGGACCCCGACCGGCTCCGATGTCGCAAATTGCTGGAGCCAGAAGAGGTCGCGGACAACCGGCGCGCTTGGATCCGGCTGACTGCGCATCCGCACAAAGTCATCGGCGACGCAGAGCTTCTCTTCGGCATGGAGCGCCACCATGCCTGTAAAGAAAAGAACCAGGAATGCGGAGCGGCCGAGCACTATTGTCCGCCGCCTTCTTCTAACAGCTGTACAATTTCTGGAACGTTATCGTAACGAGCCGTTTCCAGCGCTGTCTTTCCAAACTTGTTCTTTGTGCTTCGATCCGCGCCCGCTGCCAGAAGAAGTTTGATCATCTCTACTTTGTGGTTCACAACGGCGTCATGCAGCATCGTTACACCGTACTTGTCCAAAGCGTTCAACTTTTTTGTGGCCTTGAGGAGCGGTTTCACCACGGGATAGTTGGCATTGATGACGGCCTGCTGGAGCGGCGTGACCCCTTTTCTGTTGGCGATGTCCGGGTCTGCTTTCCCCGCCAAAAGCGCGCTCACGACTTCCGGCGATCCGCCGATCACCGCTTCATGAAGCGACGTGTTGCCTTCGTTATCCTGAGCGTTAGGGTCGGACTTTCCCTGCAGGAGCGCCTGAATGGCGGCCACTTTGTTTCCGCTGCCCGTTATGCGGATGATGTAGGCAAGAGGCGTCTGACCGTTGCTCGCCCGCGCATCCACACGCGCGCCTTTGGAAATGAGAAGCTGGATCATGGCCGGGTTTTCGTGTGCGGCGCAGTTGTGGAGGAGGGTCTTGTTGAATCGGTCTCCCGCCTGCATGGGAAACTTGCCCACGGTCAGCATCATTTTCACGCGCTCCACTTTGCCGGTGCCGCACGCGCCTTCCATTGCATACGACCCGCCTTCATCCTGAATGTCCAGCCGAGCGCCTTTCTTTAGGAAGATTTCAATGACTTCGTCGGTATTTCTGAGGCCTTGATAGGCCAGTGAGTGCATGATCGTCTTTTTGTAGCGGTCGAGAGCGTTGATGTCGGCCCCCTTGCTGATCAAGAACTCCACTTCTTTGGGAAAATTGAGAGCAAGCATGAGCGGCGTTTGCTGTTCCTCCCCCGTCCGGGCGTTCACATCAAGCCCCTTTTCAATCAGAAACTTCGAGAGTTCAACGTTGCCGTTGTTGGCCGCAAGATGCAGCCAGTTCCAGCCGCCGGAGGACTTCGACTGGAGCGACACGCCTTTCTTTAATAACGCTTCCGCTGCGGCCACGGTCTGGACGCTGCGCATCTGGTCAAAATCATCGGCCCAGAGGGAGCCCGCACAGAGCATAAGCAGGAGAGTTGGAATCAGTCTAAAGGCAGTCTTCATAGTCGCAGACAATCAAACAGGGGTGCGCGCTCGTCAAGCAACGAAACGAAAATTTGCTGGAATGTCCGCCTGCGGGAGAAAAACCAACGCTACGGCACGGAGACAATGACAACGAATCAGAACACAGAAGAGCATTGGGACGCCATCT
>JACPZR010000003.1 GCA_016195395.1 Spirochaetia bacterium | reverse complement strand
TAGCGGTCCGGCGTGGCGGGAATCCCGTAGATACTGCCGCTCGCGAAATTTGTGAAGTGCTCAACGGTAACGGGGGTTGAAACCTCTTTGAACTCCACGAGCGCTTTGAAGCCTGGATAACGTTGCTCCACAATGTCCAAAAGCCCTTCAGCAATGCGTTCTTTCACCTTCTCATATTCGGAGCCGCGCTTTTTCCACGGAAGCGAGGCAAAGGCCTGAAAGGGCTCGTATTCCGCAAAGCTGATGATTTCGGCTGTATGTTTTTTAGCGGCAGGGTCCTTCATAGAAGGAAAACTCAAAAAGGCCGCGCGTGGTTTTCCATTCAAGAGCTCATTCGTGCTTGTGGGAATGGAATCGTGATCAAACGTATTTGAGATCCAGTGGTTCTCCCCTTTGAATCCCAGCGCCGCCGGGTCCTCTTTCAATCCCACATAGAGCGTCACGGCGCTCTTGCCTGCCGCCATCGCTTTCAGTTCTTCAAGAAACGGAACGGGCCTGTCGCACAACTTGGTGTAGGTGTTCAGAGCCCCCGCATCGGACACGACAATGGGCGCATAGAACTCCACATCGTGGGCGCGCGCGCCGGCGCCGGTCCGTGCGCTGACACCACGAACACGACCCGCATCATCGTACAGGACCTTCTGCACATCATGATTCACACGAACACACCCTCCTGCTTTTTCAATCACGGGTAGAATTGAATCGAACAGAGAACCGCCGCCGCCCACGGGGTACCATGCACCCTCCAGATAGTGCAGCGTTATGAGCGAGTGAATAAAAAAAGCGCTCTGGGCCGGCGGAAGTCCGTAGTCGCCCCAGTGAGAGACAAGAAGACCGCGAAGCCGCTCGTCTTTGAAGTTCTTCTTGAGATAGTCGCCCGTGGTCATGAGCGCGAGCTTTGAGGACAACTTCTCCAGAAAGCGCATGATGGCGGCCACAGGCCCGGGCAGAATCCGCGCCATGGCATAGAACTGCATCCAACGCGTGGTCGACTTCATGTCCTTGAAATACCGCACAATGGCCGCGCGCTCCGCGGGGAAGAGTTCCGTCAACCGGCGCTTGTACTCTGCTTCACTGTTGGGGACTTTGAACGTGAGACCGGGATACTCAAAGACGTCGAAGTCGTCAGGCATGGGATGCCAACGGAGCGATCCGTCAGAAATATAGTTTAGGATTCTATACAAATCAGAATCGGGCGTCATGCCTCCGATATAATGAATCCCCACGTCCCAGCTGAAACCGTGGCGCTCAAAGGCATGCGTGAAACCCCCGGCGCGGAAGTGCCGTTCGAGTACCAGACAGCGCATCC
>JACPZR010000372.1 GCA_016195395.1 Spirochaetia bacterium | reverse complement strand
GTACCCCATTCCGCCGCCCGTCTGATTAGAACCCCAACCCTTTGGTCTGCCCGCACAAACGGGTTTCTTCCAGGTCTGCATATGCAGGCTGGTGTCATTTTTCATCCGGAATATCCTATCTTTAAGGGCGGGTGCTGCGCCACATCATCCGCCTTCTTTTTTTCGCATCGTCTCCAGTCGTTCACAGGAGCGATCACGGGTCTGCAACGCAGCGCACGTAGGAGCGATTGGCTTTGCTCGCCATGTGAGTCCACCCGTTTTGAAATGCTGTGTACCAGGCGCTCGACTTGCTTGTGTGAGGTGATGCGCTCCAATACTCCAGGGACATTGTGTTGGGGAAGAGTTCGTTATTGAGGGCCGGCGATTTCCATCCAGTGGTAACATATTTCCCGGCTTTGTAGCCGCATTTGTAGGGGTCCTTGCCGTAGTCGTTCAGGGGCACCGGCGTATTGTCTGTGCAGACGACGAGGCCCGCGAGCTCCGCTTTCAAAGGGAGGCGCCATGTCCGGATTCCAAAGCCGGCATTCCCGCTGTTCAGGCGGTTGCACGCATCAAACGCGTCCCCGGATGCCAGATGTCCGCCATCAGTCCCCTCGTTGCACGTGTTGTCGTTCTTGTCACAGAAGCGGACTTGTACTGCGCCAAATGAATTTGCCTTACCGCTTCCCGTACAGTTTCCGGCCGCAGCGTTCCACGTCTGCCCGTGAGTGCACCGGTTCCATATGAGAGAGTTGTGAAACGCCATGGGGCACGTTACGAGGATCGGTTTACTTTTCGAAGCCGCGCCGCTTCCATCCTGAACAATGCAGCGGAGATTCGCGGGCTGGGTCTGGATTGTGATCGTGTACTGGCTGTCTACGGGAACCTCAAGATTGAATTTCCCGTTGGCCTTGATCGCGGGGAGTTCCTTTCCGTTGTTCGCGAGTACCAGACTTGCCCCGGTAACCAGACCGCTTACAGTGCCGACGAGTGTGATGTTGCGGGTCTCTGCCGCGAGGTTCGATCCTACGCCGGACAGGACGATCAAAGTGAGAAAAGAAAACAGTCGCTTAAAGAACATTTAGAATTCCTATATAGGTGAGATACCGTCAATCGCAGTGTGCGGTTCAATGGCGCAAGAAATATTAACGATTGACGGATGAGCCGGCGCCCGCACGTTCCAGTCGATGAACCAAAGAAATCTCCTGACCATCTGCGCCCTATGGTTGACTCTGTCTTGGATTGGGCCGCTCTCCGCTAAACCCGGTGACTATAAAGAACTGAGCGGCGGCTGGGATGGAACGCTTGCGATGACGGCGCTTGACGGCGCCGTGTGGGCCATTCATGGCGGCAAGCTTTACAAGGTAGATAAGAATGGTAAGTATACGGAGCTCGGCGGGGGAGGCTGGACCCAGACATCAGCCATGACGGCACTCGATGGTTTTCTGTGGGTCATTGACGGCGGGGCACTCTACAAGGTCGACAAGAGCGGCAGCCACACGGCCGTAGGCGACGGCGGTTGGAGCAAGACGCGCCTCATGACATCGATGGACGGTTCACTCTGGGTGGTCGACGCAGGCAAACTCTACAAAGTCGACAAGAGCGGCAAGTACACGGAAGTGTGCGCCGGCTGGAGCAATACATCTGCCATGACGTCAATGGACGGCTCTCTCTGGATCATCGACTCGGGCACGCTCTACAAAGTCGACGCAAACGGCAAATACGTGGAAGTGGGCGCCGGCGGTTGGAGCAAGACATCGGCCTTGGCTGCGGTGGGCGGATACCTTTGGGCCATTGACAGCGGCAAGCTCTACAAGGTCGACAAGAAGGGTCAGTATACAGAGATGGGCGAGGGTGGTTGGAGCGACGTTGAGGGCATGGCTGTGATCGCCGATGAATTGTTTATCATCTCCGGGGGCAAGCTCTACAAAACGTCCACGAAGTAACGTCATGCTGGAGAACCTCCGCCGCTAGATAAGGCGGCTGTTGTTCCCGGAAGGGATCACAATCTCAATGGAGTATTCATCCGCGGATGCTTTGGCGGTGAGCCGCCCTCCCAGCTTTCGAACACGCGCCGCAGCACTCGCTGGTTCACCGTGCGGCTGCTCTGCGGCATTGCGGATGCCGTTTCTCTGCGTCAAGCGGAGCTGGTGTTTGTCCAGAGAGAGCCGCCAGAACGATTCGCCGGTTCCGTATTTGAGATCATTGGTACACAGCTCCGTCATCAAGAAGAACAGGTCGAGTCGGCGTTCCATGGGAACATTCAGCTGGGCGGCCCCGTCCGGCATGCTTCCGCCGGCCGACACCACATCAAAATCGATCTCGCGCCCGGCTTCTGCATAACGTCTGAGAAGCGTCATCTGGATCCCGGGCAGGGGCTCTTCCGCCGCCATGGCCAGGTCCTCCATGAAGAGAAGCTGGGAGCGGAACATTCGAACGGTGGAAGCGATTCTGCCGTGAATGTCAGAAAGTATCTGGTGCGACTGGGCACTTGCCGCGTCCAACTGACGCTCCACGTGGATCTGGAGATCTGTCAGCGCTCCTCCCAGACTGTCGTGCAGGTTCACCTGAAGTTCCTCGCGCTGACGCGACAATGCTGTGTAGCTTTCCTGAAGTCGCTCAGAGAGGTGGACTTTGGCTTTTACGGCTCCAAGGAAAAAACGGCTCAGCGCCAGCGCTTGGAAGATCACGAACGACAGGAACGCAACCAGTGCGTACGGACCGGCTTCCCGCCCCAGGAAGTAGTTCTGAAAGAAGGCAAAGAGGCTGAGAAAGAGAAGGGTCCCCACGCCGACTCCCATGAGCACGGACGCACGCCCTTCGCGGAATGCCCTGTAAATGGTCGACAGCATGTGAAACGAGAGAACCGGATAAACCACGGTCACGTAGGCAATGTTCCCAATCCACACCGTCCGCAGATTGCCGAACAACATTGCAAGACCTATGAGTGATACAACGAGGTAACCAAAAAGTTTTTTCGGGGACACTTTGTCCGGGAAGAGTCCGCGTACGAATGCCATAGCGACGGGAACAGCGATGATATTCAGGGCGGCCAAAAATCTCACCTGCGCGTCCCAGCTGATTTCCCCCAGAAGGATGGAATAGGTTTTGGAGCCTTGAAACGGAATGCGGAGCACAAGGATGACGCAGAGAAGCGCAAAGAAGAGAAAAGCGTACTCGGTGCGGTGCATGAAGTAGAAAAAGAGGTGGTAGATGGCGGCCCCAAGGACGATTCCCAGAACCAACATTTCCGCGCCGCCACGTAACGCTACATAACGTCGAACGGCGGCTTCGCTGCCAATCACGATACTTCCGCGCATACCGCCGTTGACTGTATCTGAGTTGCCGATATGGAACACCAGTTCCAGTTCATTTCCGGCCGGGGAAAAGAAAGCCTCGGAATCTACGCGGCCCGGAATAAACTCATCAGGGCGGGAGCCGCGGGTCCCCTGTTTTGTCTGAAGCTCTCCGTTTACGTAGAACCAGCAGGCGGAGATTTGGTTGGGAAACCAGATTCCCATGCGGCCCGACTTCTCCGGGACGCGCAGGCGCATCCTGTATGTGGCAAGCCCTGTTGAGCCAAGCTCATGCCCGTCTACAACCAGGCGCGACCATGGACGCATTGTCGGCACGATCAGGTCCGGATGGGGAGGATTGGCTCTATGAAAATCAGCAGGGGGAATAAACCGGCCCCAGTAAAATTCCCACGGGCCGGTTATATAGGCCACAGAGCCGGTTTCAAAGACTCTCGCGCCGAGTTCCACTGACCCGTCAGCGTTGTGGACAGCATCCGTCACCTGCGCACAGGAGACAGCGCCGGTGATCAGCAGTGCAGACAGGAACAACGTGCGCGCGGGACAGAGCATTATTTATAGGAGAGAAAGTTCCTGCGCTTTTGTGGCAAGCTGCGCGCGGTTGTGTACGTTCAGCTTCTTGTAGATTGATTTCACGTAGCCGTGAATGGTATGGTCGCTCAGCCCCAAGAACGACGCCACTGCGGAGATACTTTTCCCCTTTACCATGAGCGAAAGAACCTGACGTTCGCGGTCTGTAAGGTTGGGTCCCCCGGGGTCTGCCACTCTGCGGAAGCTTGAAAAGACGCGAAGCGCAATGGTGGGGGTGATGGTCGCGCCGCCGTCTGCCACCACGTTGATGATGTCCGCCAGGTTCCCCAGTTCCGACTTGAGGATGTATCCCAAGGCTCCATTCTTGATGGAGTCAAACACCATGGCGTCCGAATTCATGTTGGTGAGCATCACAACGCGCATGTCCGGATATCGTTCCGACAGGGTCCGCACCAGATCGATGCCGGAAACCCCGGAAAGCATAATATCGAGAAAGAGCACATCAATCTCTTTGTGACGCGGGTCCCGCAGGAACTGTTCCGCGGAGGGCCACCCCGTCACGCCTGCGCTGGACGGAAACTCACCCAGCCTGCGCATCACCTCTTCGCGGAACGTCTCGTCGTTTTCGACAATTCCCAGTCTGAGTTTGTTTCGGGGCATCCAAGGCGACCCTCGGCGCTCGCGTGAGAAAGGCAAACAAAATGATTTGGCGGCAAACCCCCCGAACGGGGGGTCCTGAGCCGATTTGGGATCGCCGCGGGCGCGGGGCAAAATCGTGTTTTAGCTTCATTATTCTTCTAAAAAAGCTCTAAAAATGTAACTTTTTTGGCCAAGCCCCAGCGTCCCATCAGTAGTAATGGACAGGACTAACCCTCTAGGAGTTACTATGAAAGTAAAATTCGGGATCATATGCATGGCGGGGCTCTTGATGCTTGCATCAGCCTGCACATCCGTAAAGGAATCTCTGGGAATCTCGAGCGACGATGACGATACGCTCATTCTGCTCACCGCGGCCTACCTTCTGACGCAGAGCTCAAATCCATGCACCAACTCGGCCTATTCGGCGGGGACAGTGGGCGCCAATTCCACTCTGTCTTTGTCCGGCGGGTGCGTGGCTGGTGTTACGAGTTCTATGGACTCGTCGCTTCCAACATGGATCAAAAACAACTTCAAGTGTTCTGTGGGCTACGTTCAGAGCAACTACTACTGCTTCAAGTCCAAGAACCTCGTGAATGCGCACAGCGCGTACTATCGAAGCGGAACGCTGAATGAAGCGTTCACCACTACAGGTACGCATACCGGCTACACGCAGAACCCGAATACGATTGCGAGCCAGAACTTTGTATACGCGATTCCCATGAGTCCCACAAAGAATACGGGAACGTTATCTGGCACGCAGAACGGACTCGTGTCCATTGGGATCGGCGTTAACGGTCTTGCGATCTTCAACAAAGCCGCTAATCCGCCGGACACGTTATCCACAGAAGCGGCAACGTTCGATGACCAGGAAGGACACCCGGAAACAACAGGCTCATTCCACCATCACTCACAATTCATCAACGGCGATGGGACGGGCGGAAGCCCGGCGAGCCTGAACCTGACAACACTCGCCTCCAGCAATCTGATCGGTGTTGCTTTGGATGGTTACGCGATCTACGGCCAATTCTGCGGAAGCGCCACTACCGGCCAGAATGCAACCGCGTCAGGCTTGGACGCGTATCATGGTCACACCACCACCACCCCGGAATTCTCAACCGCAACGTACCACTATCACTACGGAGGTAACGGGACAGGCGGCGGCAATGACACCACCGCTGGAATTCCCACTTTGATGGGTTCCTACTTCTACGGTGTAACCGGGAAAGTCAGCAACTAATGAAAGGCATTGCAGAAAGATTGGTTCTCCTGCTGGCGGTGGGTCTGGCTCTAGCGGCCTGCCGCGGGCAGGGACCCACGGTCGAGGCGGGAGACCCCGCGTTTGTTGTGCGCGAAGGACGGTTGTTCTATAATGAACAGCCGTTTACGGGTGTGGTTCGCTCCGTGATCCCCGCCTTGAATCAGGTGGAACTGACGGCGTTC
>JACPZR010000371.1 GCA_016195395.1 Spirochaetia bacterium | reverse complement strand
CGCTTTCCGCGGGATAGACGCACCCACCGCCAGGTCGCTCAGAGAAGCGCTCGACAAGGTCGCCTGAAATTACCGGACGCGCCGGCAGCAGCGGGACATACTGTCACGTTATGCGCGGCTTGCCACGACCAGCCAGATGGCATAGATAACGCCCACAGCAATCAACGCGCGGATCCATACCCATCGAAACTTGTCGTGCGGATCCATGGCGAGCTCTATCAAAGGGGCGTTTTCAATGGACTTCAGGTGATACCGGCTTTCCGCATCAAGGACGGCGGCTTCAAAATTCTCGCGTTCAAAGATCGATGCCGGCCGCATTCCGCGCGGAATGTATTCATCCAAGCAGCGATCCCCGTGACAGACCGCCCACGCGGGCACGGGGTCGTTCCGCGTCCATCCTTCGTAGACGATAGGACGCGCTCTGTAGTGGCCCGTAGATCCATATTTGCCCACAGACGCCTTGAACCCCGATATTCTTTCAGGAAGAACGCCGCCCTCAATGTGAAAGACCGATGCGTGCGCGTGCGCTGGAAGAACCCGCGCTCTTGCCGTGACTTCGCCGCCGGTGGCCAGCCTGACAAAACCGTGCAGCAAGATGGATAACGCTATGGCCGCGGCAATCCCGCCGAGGATGCCAAGAATCGCAGGTCCCGGAGCGGACACGGGAGGCGCGCCCTGTGCTGCGTTTTTCCCCTCAAGGCGCAGATACAGAAACATTCCCACAGAGAGACCCAGCACCATGTCCAAGCCAATGCATACCGCAATCGGGAGCGGCCAGACGGGTCCAAAGACCAGGCCGATCAGGGATGTGCAAAAAATGACTAGAAACCCATTGCGCATTCCCTAGGGTTCCGCTCTGTTTCCGGGCGTCAAGAGCTCGCGGGATTCTCTGCGAAGCGACGGGAGTTTCAAGCCAAAAGCCGCGGCTCCCATAAGGCAGATCGTTCCTCCCAGGGCCACCGTCAGAGGCGCGCCGATGTGCTCGGCGGCGGCGCCCGCGAGAAATGCGCCGATGGGCGCGGATCCCAAAAACATCATCGAATAAAACGACATGATGCGTCCGCGCAGGTCGTTGGGGACCATGGACTGGATGAGCGTGTTGCAGGCGGCCATCTGGATCATCATCCCCATGCCGGCCGGCACGAGAATCAGAACCGAGAGCCAGAGACTCCGGGAGAAGGAAAAGAAGATCAGGCAGACTCCAAACCCCGCAGACGCCACGGTGATCCAGCGCCCCAGACCGTGCACGCCCAGCTTCGACGCAAGAGCCAGCGCGCCTATGAGAGCCCCGATTCCTGTTGCTCCCATCAAGATCCCCAGCTCGTGTGCGCCGCCGGAAAGCACGGTGCGGGCAAATATCGGCATGAGCACAGCGTACGGCATCCCAACAAGGCTCATCAGAGCAAGCAGAAGGAGCAGCGCACGGACAGGCCGCGCTTGTTTGACCCAGCGCAGTCCTTCCGCAAGCCCCTCCCACATGCTGTCGTTGTTCTTTCTGGGGTTGGCGGGAACGTTACGCATCGCAAGGAGTCCCGCGATAACCGCCACAAAGCTGACGCCGTTTCCAAAGAAGCACCACCCTTCACCGATGTTCGCCACAAGGACGCCTGCCACCGCGGGACCAATGATTCGGGCGCCGTTGAACATGGAGGAATTGAGAGCGATCGCATTCATCAGGTCTTCGCGGCCCACCATGTCGATCACGAAGGCCTGTCGCGCCGGCACATCAAAGGCGTTCACAAATCCAAGACAGATGCTGATGGCGATGATCTGCCAGACATGAACCACACCCAAAAGCGTCACAGCAGCGAGGAGAAAAGCGAGCACCAGACTGAGCGTCTGTGTCGCAATGATGATGCTCCGTCTGGGCACACGGTCTGCGAGCGTGCCGCCCCAAGGCGCACCCAGGAGAATCGGAAACTGCGAAGAAAAAGAAACAAGGCCCAGAAGGAATGCGGAGTTGGTGAGGCGGTAGACGAGCCATGCCTGTGCCACATTCTGCATCCATGTCCCGACCAGCGACAAGAGCTGTCCGGAGATGAAGAGTTGAAAATTGCGGTGGCGCAGGGCACGAAACGATGTCAACACTCGTGACGCCATACGCCAGTGACCCGCACTCTGCCGTGGCCCACAAGCCAAAAGAAACGAAGTCGGCGTTGCGCCCCTACCCGTGCACAGTGGCCGCGAAGCGGACACCGCAGACAGGATGTCTGCGAAGGCCGAACAGGCCGCATCTTCATCGGCGACTTGGGGAGGCCAGGAGGGCCGCCACCCGAAGGGTCACGAAGTCGCCGAGGCGCCCTCATCTCCCGTGCGGAGCACAGTGGCCGCGAAGCGAACACCGCAGACAGGATGTCTGCGAAGGCCGAGCAGGCCGCATCTTCATCAGCGACTGGGGGAGCACAGGATGTGCGAGCCGAGGCGCTCTCAGCATGTAAGAAAGCCGGGATGGCCCGGCTTCTCAGGTATTAGGGCGACGCCGAAGCGTCGCTCTGGTACGTTTTGTTTACTTATTTTTTAGCGCCGGTGGCGCCTACTGCACGCTCTTTCAGAGCTGCTGCGAGTTCTTCAATCTTGGAGTTCACGTCAGCAATGCGCTGCTCGCCTACAAGATTCTTGATCTGCTCAAGGACCTGCGCATAGTTCTTCTGCGCTTCGGCCATGATCACGTTGAAGTTCGACTATGCTTTGCTTGAAACGTCCTTCACGCCGCGGATCGTGTTCTCCAGAACTTCGCGGACTTTCAGAGCCGCTTCAGACTGGTCCATCGATCCTTTGGATTTGAGATCGTTGAAAGTGGTTTCCACCTTCTTCCATGCGTCGCCAAAGTTTTCCTGACCAGAGCGGATGAGCCCAATCCCTGCGTTCAGAATATCTTGAATTCCTTTTTCCAGTGCCATCTTATCCATTCTCCTCTCCTGCCGCCCCCGCCAATACGGTTGTGCGATGCACCATTCTTTAGTGCAGCGCATAAACATGTCAAGACTTTTTCATACGATTTTGGCGCTGAGCGGGAAAAAATTGGGTCAAACGGGGTGGATTCGCAGGATTTTAGCCCCAAAGGGCAGGCGGATTATATTTGAGTTTACAGCGACCTCCCCCCCTATACTGTTGTCCGACTTAGAACACATTACGTCCCCAACGCCCATTTTTAGATAAACTGTATGGATAAAGCCAAAACCGAAAAATACCGCGAGCGGCTCACAAAAGCCAAAGCGGAAATCCTCAAAGAGCTGGAAGTAGAACAGGAGTTCTTCGTCCATAACGACCAAGGGGACCTTGTCGACATCGCGGACGGCGTCATTTCAAACGAAGTGTTGAACAAGCTGTCGGACATGGACGTGGAAAAAGTCAAACTGATCGACCTTGCGCTCGAGAAGATCGACAAAGGCACCTACGGCGTGTGCGAAGGCACCGGCAAACACATCCCGGAAGCCCGTCTCAATGCGATTCCCTGGGCCCAATACACCGTTGAGTACGCCCAGCAGCTGGAAAAACAGCGCAAACAACAAGCGGAGCGCGAAGGCGCCCGATAGGACCTATGTCATCGGCAGCAAACGGCAAAACACAGAAAACGCTGGGGGAATACAGCGGTCATAAAATCAAAATCCTCGAAGGTCTGGAAGCCGTAAGAAAACGGCCGGGGATGTACATCGGAACCCAGGACACGACGGGTCTCCATAAAATGGTCTTCGAAGTCGTGGACAACTGTGTGGACGAAGCGATGGCCGGCTTTGCCACCGAAATCGACGTTCACATCCAAGAAGATAACGTCATCACCGTCCATGACGACGGGCGCGGTATTCCCGTGGACATCCACCCCGAAGCGGGGATCAGCACTCTTGAAGTCGTAATGACCAAGCTCCACGCCGGCGGAAAGTTTGGCGATGACGCCTATGAAATCACGGGCGGTCTCCACGGCGTGGGCGTATCCGTGGTCAATGCCCTCTCCGAGTGGCTGGAAGCGGAAGTCCACAAGAACGGGCAGATCTTCTATCAAAAGT
>JACPZR010000002.1 GCA_016195395.1 Spirochaetia bacterium | reverse complement strand
TCAAGCGGCCTCGGCGGTCTCATCAAGGCTTTCAATCACGTGCAGGGGTGCAACGGCCGATTTTGTCTGGCAAATCCCGCCGGACCCATTCAGGCGATCCTCGAGATTTCAGGCGCCACCGCGTATTTGGAAGTTCTCTCGGCGGAGTCGTACGCGGAGCGCTATGGCGCGCTTGATGGCGCCGGCTGAAATCAGGCCGGGTATTGTCCGTCAAATTCGGCTTTAGTCATGATCTTGAAGTAGTTGTCCAATCGTGAGGCGGTCAGAGTTTTGAGAATGTCGGGCTGGATGCTCACCATCATGAGCTTGCCACCGTATCCTTCCACAGCGTTGAGAGCTTTGATCAGCTCAGCAATGCCTGAGCTGTCCATATAGTCCACTTTCTCAAGGTCGATGGCCATCTGCGGCGGCTTTCCGGTCAGAATCTCTTTGAGAGTGTTTTGAAAGGCCGTCCCTTGTTCCAAGTCAAACCTGCCCGTAATTTCCAGAATGATTACATTGGGCCGGACACTGGTTTTGAGCTGCATAGTGACCCAGTTGGCAGGGCGTTGTCGTCCGTCAAGATTCATTCCACGTCCGTTGCGCGCTGCCAGGCACGAAACTCGTTGACGCTCCACGGTGTGCGGGCACTGGGGGATGTCAGCATGGATATCAAGGTCAAAAAGCACGGGACACAATGTGTCTTCTCCCTTCAGGGAAATCTGGACATACGGACAGCCCTGGACCTCAAGTTGGCCCTTGATCAGAGTGTCACAGATGGAATCTCCGGTGTTGTTGTGGATCTGGCCGGCGTTACATACATTGATTCAAGCGGACTGGCTGCCCTTATCAAGTCATACAATTACGCCACGGAGAGACATGCGGACTTCTGTGTGGCTAACACAACGCCCATGATTCAGACCATCTTTGAAACTGCAGGGATGACGACGTATCTACAAATTTTGGACTTTGATCAATTTTCCAGACGTTATCCGTGGGCGGTCTGATCCGGACGACTCTGGGAAGCCCGTACGCTGGACACGATGCGGGCCGGCAGGTTTCTACCGCGCCGGCTATTTGGGGTATTTTGCATCGAACTCTTCCAAGCTGAGAAGCCGGAAGAAATTGTCCATGGTGCCAAAGCGCAGGACATTGAGAACCAAAGGATTCATCCCGAAAAGAACCAGCGTTCCGCCGTATTCCTTTACGATCTTTCTCACTCCGATCAGAGCGGCAATGCCGGCGCTCGCAATGTAGTGGAGACCGGTCATGTCTAGAGCGATGGTGCTGGGCTGGCTTTTGGCAGCCTCCTCAAACATCGACTCAAAGAAATCTGTGTCTCCTATGTCAAATCGGCCGGTGAGTTCCAGTATGTGGGCATCGGGTCGACGATTCTTCTTGATCTCCACGGAAGCACGGTCGAACAGGCCGTTCCTCTGTCAATACTAACCGGCTCCCGCTCCCGCCGAAATCCCGGGCACGACGTGCTTGTCTGCGCGCTATTGTATGCCGACTGCGAGGAGCGTAATATCATCTTGGACGTAGGGTTTAGGTCGTTTCATTGATTTTGCCAGTCTTGGCACAAAGTCGGCCAGCGGCTCGGCGCGCAGCTTCAGCGCCGCATGGTGGAGAGCCACAGCGGGCAGGTCCTCCGGGTCGATCTGATCGCACAGCCCGTCTGTGTACCAAAGGAGGCGGTCTCCCGGCAGAAGCTCTGTGGACAGCTGTGCGTATTCAGAATCCGTCGCGAAACCTAACAGGACTCCCTCGTTGTCCAATGATAAGAGCTCTGAACCGCGAAGAAGGAGAATCGGCGGGTGCCCCGCGGACGCGTACGTGATCGTCATGGCGTCCAAGTCCAGGAATGCATAGACGGCGCTGACAAAACGGTAATCAAGCGTACCCGCCAAAAATCGGTTCATCCCGTGGAGCAGGGCTGAAGGGGCCGTCATGACGGGAGCCTCGTTTCTAAAGGCGATCTTGACGGTGGAGGAATCAAGCGCCGCCCCCACACCGTGGCCCGTAACGTCTGCGACCAGAACGCCAAAGCGCCTTGAGTCGAAGCTGCATGTCTTTCTCAATCTGATTCAGACGGTTTTCTGTTGTGGCTTTCTCCAGAGTCAATGTGCGGATGCGCCGCCCCAGGGCGATCGAGAAGAGAATGATTTCCACAAGCGTGCCCATTTGAATCGCATAACGTCCGGGAACGTTCATTGGCGCAAAACCGAGTTTGCTGACGAATTCCACGATGGTTCCGAGGATGACGGCCAGCCATGCGAAGAGGAATATCTTTGACTGCAGGACTCCGCGCGCGTGGGATAAAACGCCGGCTACCACGAGGGATACGGACAGGACAGGCACAAAGAAATTCGTGAACCGTGCTGATAGGCCGTACGGGACCACGACGGCAAGGCCAATGCCCGCGACGGCCGTCCCCGCGAGCGTCAATATCCACTTGTCGAGGAGTTTGTTGATTTTCCAGAGTTTCAGGAACTGGCGGCTGAACATCGAAACCGCCGCCAATGCAAGGAGCGAGGTCATTAC
>JACPZR010000323.1 GCA_016195395.1 Spirochaetia bacterium | reverse complement strand
TGGAGAGGTAGGCCAGCTCGTCGAGATCGATGACCCTCTTGAAGACGCGGAACGATGTATTGTCGGAATCCGAAAGCATCGCATGCAGGAGCTCTCTGACTTCATAGTCGGCCCCCACTTCCAGCTGCTGGGTTCCGGAGTGCCCGTCGAAGTCGTCCTTGGTCACGGTCAGGCGTGTATCCAGATTGAGTCTGCCCTGCTCCACGCGGTGAAGCACCACCATCGCCATAGGCAACTTGTTCAAGCTGGCCGGTTCAAACGTGTCGTTTTCATGGATACCGACAAAAGCGCCGTCACGCAGATTCTGAACAAAGACGCCGCACCTGCCCTTCTTCTTGGCATCGATGAGAGCGTGTAGACGCTCCTCGAGCGGGCCGTAGTTGAACAACAGCGGCTTCCCCTGCGGAAGGATTCCTGAATAGACGCGCGGCGAGAGGAGGCCATTGGACGGGGTCCGTTGTCGGAAATGGACAATCCCAATGTACCCAAGAGCAGCGATGCAGAGCGCCGAGGCACCGATGGCGATGGGCCTCCACGCAGGGTTCACGCCGTCGACGCGCTTTTTTGCTTTGGAGTTCCGTTCCGGTCGAGCGCCCGCCACAGTTGAGCGTGCCGATGGCCCATAAAATTTCCACCGCATTTTTCTTGGATTTGGACGGTGCTGTGGAAAATATGAGTAACCCCTCCGATGAGGAATCGTCACAACGAATACATGATGGCATTACTTGAAAGAATCCAAGCGTCCCAAACCCCCTCGCCGGAGGGCTTGGCAGCTTGGGCGGCAAAGGCCCGCCCGGAAGAACTGTTTCGCATAAATCTGAAACGACTGGAGCGGGAAACGGGCATTCCGTGGCAGGATCTTCTTCCGCTCTTTTTGCAGTATGTGCAGCAGGGAATATTCAATCTCTCATGGGAATACCATTGCCCGCACTGCAATGGAATTCCGGGCTTCAAACACAACTTTGCAGATCTTCAATCAAGCGGCGAGTGCGCCGGCTGCAATGTCACC
>JACPZR010000322.1 GCA_016195395.1 Spirochaetia bacterium | reverse complement strand
GCTCAACAACGACATGATCAAGTCCGTGGACATCTACACGGGCGCCTTCCCGGTCCGTTTTGGAAATGCGACGGGCGGCGTTATCTCTATTGAGGGGCCCACAAAGGCGGAGCGGTTTGGCGGCCATGTGAATGTGGCTCTCTTCTTGTCAGACGTTTACTTTGAAAGCCCGCTCGTGGACACAGGCGGCTTTATGGCGGCGAGCGCCCGTCAGTCGTATCCCAACGTGGCTCTCTTGAAACTCTACCCTGACGCCATTCCCAAAGATGCCAAGTACGCGCAATACGGTGACGGACAGGCCAAATTGATGTACAAGTGGGGAAACCACGAACTGACAGGCCTTGCCTTTGGCGCGCATGACGTTCTGAAGTACACAAAAGCTGTCTCGGACGCGGCCAACCCCAATTCGTCCGCTGCGGGCGGTCTGGGAGACACGGTCGGGAATCTCTCATCCGGCGGAACCGATCTGGGCACAAACGGAGACACGCGGCCTCCGGTGGGCCTCGACCGGAGCTTCTTCACAGAGGGCATCAAATACTCATACAGCTACAAGGGCCTTCTGCGGAACACTCTTCTTGCGGAAGTGTCCGGCTTCAAAGAATCGTTCCAGCTGGACTTCCGCTCGCCGTTCACAGGAGAGACCATTTTTGGCTTTGATGTGGAAGACAGCCGGCGTGAAACGCGCTTCCGCGACGATCTTCAGATTGAACTGATCGAAAACCATCTGGCCGTCAACGCCGGCGTGGAATCAACGTTATACGTCTGGGAAATGTCTCTGCGGAATTTCTCTCCCAGGAGGAGCATCAACCCTAACACACCCAGCTTCATTGACACCGTCAACAATCTCGTGGACAATAACAGAACATTCCGCGCCCTCTACGACGGCGATCACACGGCGTTTGCGCTGGGTGCGGCGTGGACAGAGCTGGAAATTGATATCTGGCGGCTCCGGCTTACCCCCGGCGTCCGAGCGGAGTACTTTGATCTGTCCAAGGACACAGGGATTGGGCCGCGGATGAACGCCGAGCTGAAAATTGACGAAACGAACACAACCCTGTTAGCAGGCGCCGGACGGCACTACAACATCCCCACCACACTGGAGCAGGTTTCTGTGGAAGCAGGCAACAGTCATCTGAAGATGGAAGAGTCGGATCACCTGGCT
>JACPZR010000326.1 GCA_016195395.1 Spirochaetia bacterium | reverse complement strand
GGACGGCGGGACGCCGAGTGCAATCGCATGGCCCAGACGATGCGCTCCCATGTCTGCACTTTCCACCACCCAGCGAACGGCGCTCTCCACCGACTTATCTTGAAAACTTTCGCCCACATGATAGAGAATGTCCAGCCTGTGATTTCCGGGGAGTGCGTTATCCGCAAGGATGTGCTGGAACAATTCGCCTTTCCCCCGCGGCGGGAATCCTTCCTCTTTCGCGCAGAAATCAAGCCCTGTCAAGAATGGAGCCAGGGCCGGATACCGGCTCTGAAACGCGCGCACCCACTGGTACTCCAAGAGAGACCGGTCATCCCGACGATTGATGGAAACTGCCAGGCGCGCGTCCGTACGGCCCGGCGCAGCAAACGCCTCTGTCAGCGCACACAGACTCTCAATGAATTCCGTTTCACCGCGCAAAGGTGAAAACAACATCCGGTACTCCGCATAAGAAGCCGGCTCACGTTCGCGTACACGGAGAGCAACGTTATACAATTCGTCAGGATCCGTGTGCGCGCACGCGATAATCAGATCGAAGCAGACCTGGAAAGCGGCGAATGTATCCGGTTTTGTAAAGCGCAGGTACTCTGTGAGTCGTGCGCGATTGGCGGACAGAAACAATCCGGAAACATCCGGGTACACACCGTAGTACGATTTATAGGACGCGGAAAAATAGTCCATTTTTGGCGGGCGACGCGAGGCCAGCCACGCAAGGTCATCTTCCACCAGACACCCGTAGAGGTGGGAATGAAGTTCAGTGAGTGTTTCTGCCATTCGCGCGGCGCAGAGAGCGCAACTCAAGTTCTGTCCGGGCAATTTCAGCTTTATCCGGATCCAAGGCCGGCGATGACAGGAAGCGTGACAACTCATCCGCCGAAGCCCGCCGGACACGTTGATGCAGGTCGTTCAGTGACCGGGCGTACAATTCGCCTTCAAGAACTTCGCATACTTCAGGGTATTCCGGGATGGTGCGCTTGAATTCCTGAATCTGGTCCCGAATGAATTCTTCCGTCCAGTCTCTGGCCCGCTTGCCCATGAGTTCCAAATAGGCCGGCGTTATGTAATGTTCCCGGAGATTTTCTTTTACTGCTTCTGGCTGCATGTTCACTGTTTCTTTTTCTTGGCCTTGACTGTCTCTTCGTTGATGTCAATTTCGATAGCGGAAAGATCGACCGCTTTCTTGTCGTCGTCCGCCTTTGTGTCATTTTTTGACACTTGCTTTTTGTCCTTTTCTTTTCCGCTCATGAACCGTCTCCCGGAGCACTGTCCGCAAGATGACATACCCCGCCCGGATGGACCCCTGCATCGTTGCGCTAACCTTGCTTTTCCCGCCGCGCCGTTTCCGGGCCCGCACGGGTACTTCAACGATTTCCAATCCGCGCTGCAATGCTCGCATCTGCATCTGGATGGTCCAGCCAAAATTGCGGTCATCCATGTCCAATGTTTCAAGGGCCTGCCAACGCACAGCCCGCAACGGCCCCAAGTCGGTAAATCGCCCCCCTGCAAAGATACGCATCAGAGCGGACGCCAGCCAGTTGCCGAATCTCGCGTGAGGCGGAACAGCGCCGGGTTCAGACAGGGAGCCCGTCCGCGCGCCCAGAGCCAAATCGGCCCTTCCTGAAACCACAGGTTCACAGACCGGAAGTATGGCCTCTGGGTCGTCAGAGCCGTCCGCGTCGAGAAAGAGAACCACATCGCATCCCCCGCGCTCACGTATGTCCCGGAGTGCCTCCAGGCAGGTGGCGCCGTATCCACGCTCCCGGCACTGCGTTACCCGGGCGCCGCTTCGCAGAGCAACGTTACGCGACTGGTCCGTAGATCCGTTGTCCGCGCAGATGATTTCGCGAAAGATGCCCAACGTATTCAAGTCAGAAAGCACGGCGCCCAAAGTCGCTTCTTCGTTGAGAACGGGAATGACCGCGCGGATGTCCGGGAATGCAAAGCCGTGGCGTGCCGCTGCGCGTGACAGATCCCTTGGATTGTCAATATCCGCGAACGTTTCAACGAGAGCCGTGCGCAGACCCAACTCAAGGGCGCGATGCTTCTGTTCCTCGAGAGTACGCGAAGTAGACCATGACACACCCTCAAACAAGAGCCGCAGTAAGCGAGGCTCGGTCCCGGTTCTGATTCCCACGAGGTAGTATCCGCCGTCAGAAGCCGGGCCAAAAACGACGTCATGCGTCTGGAGCGCTTGGCGCGCAGTCTCTGCAATACTGCGGTCATAATCCGGCACATCCGTCCCCGCCAGAAGCACCTCATCATAGCCTTTGGATCGTTCAGCGATCAGCGCCTCTGCCATACGTTCACCCAAGTGGGCGCCATGCTGGAGGCACACGTCGTATTGGGGGAAAAGATTCATGATGGCGGGGACGCTGGATGCATCATCCACATATAGGACGGTATCGGCGGAAGAAAAGGACTCTGTCACTTTGGTGAGAATCTGCCGGTACGCGGCTGCTGCTCCCTCATCGCCCAGGAGCGATGCCAAGCGTGTCTTCACCCGCCCCGGGATGGGAGCCCGGCAGAAGAGTATCTGTCTCATTCCGGGCACGATCAGAAAATGGATTTGGACTCGAAGATCTCCGAGTAGAAGTCCTCAGCCCCTTCCACGGTGCCGCGGTGCGGAAATGCCTGCTCATAGAAGAGGGCGGCTAGAATTTCAAACCGTTCGTCGTACGGCAGATCTTTGTCCTGCCAGTACTGGTTGCGCAGCTTGATGAAGTAGGAAACGGTCTTGTCGGATGCGTAGAACTCCATGTTGACTTCATTCAGGCGGCGCACGAGCCAGTTCATGTTCCAAGCGTGGAAATCCCCCAGAAATTCCAGCGCGGCCAGCGTGGGTTCGTACTCGGACAAAACTTCTGTTAAGTAAAATGCTGTGCGGAATCCTTCGTGAGTGCCTGCCATAGCTTCACTGATAGCCCGGGACATAGATTCGTATAGGTTCATGGTAACGTTATACGACTCAAGAATTGACGTGATATACTGCGGGTACTCGTTCATGATCTCGATAATGTCGAGAAAACGATCCTCATCCATATAACGGCGCAGAATCGCATCATCCGGTTCCGTGCGCGGGGTAGGGTCTACAAGGGGAACATACAAGTGACGTGTCTCTGACACAAACCGCGATTCGCGCGGGATATAGTATTCGATGCGCACCGGTTCAATGTAGTAGTTGATGTATTCGCCGGGAGCCAGTCGCTCATCAATGGAGAGCGACTTCAACATCTTCACGTCTGTGGTGACGACTTTCCGGCCTTCGTGGCGGACACCGGCCTTCTTGATCCGTTTGATCTCAGAGCGGGAGGCAAGCTCTTTGCTTTTCAGGGCGGCATCTTTTGAGGACACCTTCAGGTCGCGAAAGGGGTCCCTGCGGCGTCTGAGAGGGTTGACAATCTCGCCCTGCCCGTCCGAGTCAACGGCGCCGGCCGCTGCGTCTGCGGCGCCTTCCGAAACTGCGGACTCAACAGGGATTGCGGATGGATCTCCCTCCGGCGGTCCTTCGGGCGGGCTTTCCTTTATCTCTTCCTGGCTCATCTACCTTCTACTCCGCAGCCGGAGCACAATGGCCCGCAGCTGCTGGCGCAGGGATTCATCCGTCAATTTATCCAGCGCGCCCGCGAGCGACGGCAGATTTTCGAGCGATGCCATCTCGGCCAGCGCGAGCACGGCGGCGCTCCGTACCTCGTATTGCTCGCGGGGGCTTGTGAGGGCACTCAGGAGAACTCCCGCAGATCTTGGATCGCGAATTTCTCCGAGGGCCGCTGCCGCCTCCGCGCGCACCTGCGGCGACGAATCCGTTTCAAGCGCCCGGGACAGCGCGCCGATGGTTCCTTTTTCTTTCAGAAACTCCGCGGCCAGGGCGGCACGCAGGCGCAGTTTTTCGTCTGGTTCATCCAGCAGAAGCCGCGAGAGTCCGGTGCCACCGCCCCCGGTGCCCAGAGACAAGAGGACATCAACGCCGAGAGCTTTCAACTCCGGGTCCTTCTCCTCTTCCAGCTGCCGGGAGACCAGGGGTGCTGCGACAACGTCATTCAGCCTGTCAATAGAGCGGAGCGCGGCGCGGCGGAGAATCTTGGATGAGTCACGCAGGTGCTGGTGCAGGAGATAATTCTGCCGCCGCCAACCTTTGTTCCCAATCAATTCCAGAATGCGTTCGCGAACTTCAACGTCCTGCTCTTTCGCAAGCGGCTGCGTACACAAGAACTCATCCACGTTCTGCTGTTCGGCGAGCGTTGTGACAGCGTAGATGCGGACCGATTTGCTGGGGTCGACCTCAGCCTTTGTCATAAAAGTGGTCAGGCGTGAGTCGGAAAACCGCGCGAGTCCCTCAAGAGCGTAGAGTCTGTAGACAGGTCTCTCATCCACGGCCATGCGCAGAAGCACAGGCAGCAGATTGTCATCGCCCATGGAGGCCATGATCTGCACAGCAGCCTGTCGGACACGAAAACGGGGATGTCCCGCAAGCCGACCCAGCGCGTGCATCATCCGGTGCTCCTGCCAATCCCCTGCCAGCTTGATGCATTCCAAGAGGACCTCTTCCGGCGCCTCCTCGGACATATAGCGGTCCAAAATGTCGGCCCAATCGGGAAGGCTGCTCTCCAAGCCTTTCCCGTATGCGCGGAGAACGTTCAGAATGGCTTTGTGATCCTCAAAATCGTTGGACTCAAAGAGATACTTGACGGCGTTGCGGAGCTGATCGTGCTCACGCATCTGGTATACGAGCCAGATGGCCTGTCGTCGCTCTACGCCCCCGCTCTCAAGCATTCTGGGAATGTCAGATGCTTGAACCGGCTGGGCGGACACATTGCCGGATAACGTTCCGACTGTCAGGGCCAGCACAAGACCAAGACGAAAGCAGTCAACGCTTGTAAGTCTTTTCCTTCTCATATGCGTTTGCCGCTGCGCGTTGATTTTCGTAGGCTTCTCGGTTTGCGGGATCCAACTGCACGGCGTAGTCAAAGGCGCGGAGGGCGCGCGCAAATTCGCCGTTTTTGTAGTACGCCGTTCCCAGGAGATCGTAGGCCTTGGACGCCGTCTTGGGATCCACATCGGAATTTGTTACTGCTGAAAGAATCTCGATGGCCTTTTCACGATCCAACATGGAGTCTGTCTTCATCAATATTCCGGCGCGCACTATGGCGCTCATTGGATCGTTGGGATCCATGCGGCCCGCTTTGTTGGCGCTCGCCTTGGCGCGGTCCAAGTCATCAGGGTTTCCGGTTTCTGAATAGGCAATCGATTGGTTTAAGAAGGCGTCCTTGCGCTGTTCTGTGCTTGCAGTGCGCGAGGCGGCCGCGCTTTCAAACGCTTTGGCCGCGTTCCCGCTGTCGTGCAGAGCCAGATATGTCTTCCCCATTTGGAGATCCAGCTCCGGGTCCTCTTCCACCACCGGTGGTTTCTTGTTCATCGACTGGACCATGCGGTATTCCCGGAGGGCCAGGTCGTAAGCTCCCTGGCGACGGTACAGTTCCGCGAGGGCCAGACGCATTGTGCGCTCATCCGCTCTCTCAAGGACGATCTTTCCGTCCGTGCCTGCGGCGATGGCGCGCTGCCAAGCCTGAGCTGCCAGGTCTTTGTGTCCCGACTTGCTGTACGCGAGGCCCAGCATGTAGTGTGCGCGGGCATTGCGGGGGTTCATCTGAACGACTTTTTCGATGGCCGCGACTGCTTCGTTATAACGTTCCAATTCTGAATAGACAGCGCCCAGTTTTAAGAGCGCTTCCTCTGTGTTCGAGTCGCCCGGGGTAATGTTCACAATCTTGCGGAAAGCGTCAGCGGCTCCCAGGAAATCACGCTCTTTGAATTGAAGATCGCCCAGCTGGAAAAGGGTTACAACGTCATCCGGATTCAAGTAGAGAGCGCGTTCGAGCGCCTTCACAGCCAACGCGTTCTGCTTCATCGAGAGAAACGCCTCAGAGACGGCCCGGAGCACTTCTGCCTGATTGGCGCCGGCGGACAGGGCGCGCTTGAAAGCGTCAAGAGCTTCGTTCTCTCGCTTCAAACGCAGGTAGGCGACGCCAAGATTGTAAGAATACTTACCATTGTCCGGCGCCATATCTGACGCCTTCTTCAAATGGTCCGCGGCAAGCTCGTAGTTGGCGCGGCTGAAATAGATCTGGCCCAGGTGAGCATGAGACGAGACTGCCATCTGGCCCGGCCCGGCCGCTTCGATCGTCTTTGAAAAGTACAGGATAGCTTCTTCGTACTGTTGATTCCGCACCAACGACAGCGCAAGATTGTAGTAAAGAACGGGATCGTTTGGGGTGGACTTGATGCCCTCTTTGTAGGTATCGATGGCGCCGGCAAGGTCCTGGGAGTCCGCTAGAACGTTACCCAGAAGGATGGCAACCCTGTTGTCATTGGGGGCAAGCTCGCGCGCTTTTTTCGCATAGTCCTTGGCTTCCGCCAGATTGCCCGACCGTCGTTCAACGATGGCCAGGTTCACGTACGCCGGCACGGAGTCTTTGTCAAAACGCAGAGCACGGAGCAGCTGGTGCTTGGCCTCCGCCATCCGGTCTGTTTCCATTGCCATAACGCCCAGAAATACCAGAGCTATGGACTTCTCTTTGTCCTGAGCGCTGCTTGCTATGAAGTTCTCAAATTCAATCTTGGCGCGCGACCTGTCATTGGATCGATAGTATCCAATGGCGCGCTGGAGGGGCTCGCTGAATGTGCCCTCCGGAATGAAGTAGCGGTCCTTCAACGTGTCCAAGTCGACCTTTGCCAGACGGCCGTCGAGAGCCGATCCGTCGCCCTTTTTGCCCGGGCCGTAAAAATAGTAGAGGGTCCCACCACCGAGCACCAAGAGCAGAAGCAAGGCGCCGCCCCAAGCGAAGAATTTAAAGCGACGCGCGCGTCGGTGCCCGGGGCCCGGCTCGTCTATGTACACCGAGCGTGACTCCTGGGTCAGCTCACGCCAGTCGGTCTCCGGTTCGTCAAATGTTAGGCGAATTCGTTTGTCTTCTGTCATGCGATGCTTCCGCGCTCCCGCACAAAGCGGTCGAGCACGCCGTTGAT
>JACPZR010000325.1 GCA_016195395.1 Spirochaetia bacterium | reverse complement strand
TCCCTTGTCGGGACGCCAGATCGATACGTATGACGTCAGACTTTCGTTTGGGGATGAGAAGAAACGAGAGGATTGACAGGTGTAAAAGGACGCTCGCCAGGGCCGCGAAACGAAGGGGACGCATGTCAGTCAACGGGGAAGGTGTATTTGAGTTCTACCAGCCGGTTGTGGCCGCGCACCAGGTTTGCGGTCTGGATAGCGCCGATGATGCGCGGGACAAGGAGCACAGCGATCATCTGGTTTTGGTACTTGGCCGGATTGTACTTGTCATGGAACCAGTTGCGGCCGGCAGCCCAGACCAGAAACACATCCGTGAGGAAATACATGAAGAATCGGAACGTTGTCTGGCCGGAGGAGAGGCGCGGCGAGTTCGCTGACGTGTAGAAGACGCCGATCCACGGCGCAATCAGGTTCATGGGCTGCGCGATGATTTCGTATTTGTTGGACAGCGGCGCATATCGTGCTCCCTCATCCGCGGGCGGTACGGTGATGACACCTTCCACCTCAAGGACCCGTGTAAGCGTCTTTGCATCTCCGGTAGTTCCTTCCGTTCTCACGATGGTGCGGCTGTTCTTGCTGGAGATGGTGCCGACGAAGATGTCATACACAAAGGGCGACCGCACGCGGTTTGAGAATCGGTAACCGAACCCCAGGGTTTCGTCTTCCTCGAAGTATCCGCCGGCGTCGATCTTGTCCAAAGCTTTGATAAGTGCGGCCCTGGCCTCTTCCGGCTTCATGGGGGTTTCGTATGAGGTGAACGGCCGTGCGTTTAGTCCCTGTTGAAAGAGCGTGCCTGTGGTAATGAGAAGAACGCACACTGCGGCATGAAAACCCAGCGACTGTCTAAAAAAACCTTGTGTAGACGAGGATCCCACTGTTGTAAACCGCGTGGGCCAAGATTGCTCCACCGAGTCCTGCGCGCCAGAACAAAATTCCCAAGCTGAGCCCCACTAGAAAGAGGACCACCATGGAGCCCGGCGGATGAACCAAAGCAAACAAAGCAGCTTGAACCAAAAGCGCCGGAACCACGGGCATCCCCGTCCGGATGAAGGCGCCGAGCATCGTGTAACGATAAAACGATTCCTCGAGGATAGGCGTCACGCAGCCGGTGATGCAGAGGAGAAGGACGAACTCTGATGCGGCTCCGCGCGCAACTTCCGAACCGGGATTTACTGCGTCTGCTCCGGCGGACAATGCTCTATACAGCAGAAGCCCGCCGAAGAGCGCCGTACCCAGCGTCAAGCCCGCGGTCACCTGGAGAATGATGCTCCTCTGCGGCATGGCGGCCTCGGTTCCAAGTCTCCTGGTGAGAGCGCGGAAGATCGGGATGCCCGCGCCCAGGAAGATCAGGGCAAACGACACGCGCTCTCCAATCAGCGGTCCCGAGGGAATCCCCAAAGGCAGTGCTTCAATAATGAAGATGCGGAGCGTGCGTTCCCATAACAGGAGAAAAACAAACACCAAGCCGGACGCCCCGATCGTCACAAAATCTTTCAGGCGCACGGACGGTCTTTGGGGCATCCGGGAGGCGGGCCAAGTCTTTTAGCGTTATCAAATCGAAAATCAGCCCGATACTTATACGGATGGCAGCGCCCACCAGGCTCCTCGTATTGCTTCTCCTCCTTGTTTCCGGTCTGACCGCGGAAAGCGCGCGCGTGATTGAGCGGCTGTCTCCCGACGAGCCTGCCATCCGCGAACTGCGCCGTGAAATCGCCGTAAATTTGAAGGCATCCGCCCGCACCGGCGGCCTTGCAGTTCCCCTCCGCTTTGTGAAATACAAGGTAAAACCGGAAGACAACTTCTATTCCATCATGGCGAAAGCCTCGCAGGATGCAGAGACTCTCTCCGCGGTCAACGGCATCATTCATCCGAACGCGTTGGAGGCGGGGCAGGTCCTTCTGATTCCGAACGCGCGTGGGATTGCGGTGGAAGGAGTCAAAGACGAAGTGGCGCGGAGGTACGGAGCGCCGGCCAATTCGCTCGTGGCATTTCAAGACAAATGGTTTCTGCCCGGGCGGAAGTTTGAAGCCCAGGAGATGCGCTATTTTAAGGGCGACGCCTTCCGGTCGCCTTTGGCAACGCTGCTCATGTCGAGCGGCTACGGAATGCGCTCTGATCCATTCACTCACAAAGCTGTCTTTCACGGCGGCGTTGACTTTGCGGCGGCCACGGGCAGTCCCGTACTCGCGAGCGCGGACGGCCGCGTGGCGTTCGCGGGCGAGTACGGCGGCTACGGAAAGCTTGTCATTTTGGGCCACGACTTTGGGTACCAGACGTACTATGGCCATCTCTCCGAAATCAAAGTGAAAGCAGGTCAGGAAATCAAGAGCGGTTCCGTGGTGGGCGGCGTGGGCGCCACAGGCCGGGCCACCGGCCCGCATCTGCATTTTGAAATCAGGAAGATGGGACGATTTCAAAATCCTCTTGCTGGTCTGGTGCGCCCGGAAAAACAGCAGTCGATTCACCGCGGTCTTTAAAGCGCCCTCCTGGCAGCGAAAGCTGGGAAATCCCTTGACCAGTTGTGCCCTTGAGTTATGCGAGCGTATGCCCCGTATTCAGTTTCAAAACGACACGACCGTTGACGATGCGCCCGTAGGGAAATCGCTCTTGGACGTTTCACTGGGCGCGGGAATCCAGCATACGCACGTGTGCGGTGGAAATGCCCGCTGCTCTACATGCCGTGTGATCGTGCTGGACGGGGCCGAGAATCTGGCTCCGCGAACGCAGTCGGAGACGGAGCTGGCCCGACGGAAAGGTCTGCCCGAAGAAGTGCGCCTTGCGTGCCAGACACTGGTGCAGGGCGATGCGGTGGTCAGGCGCTTGGTCATCGATGAAGAAGATGTGCGTGATATCCTTTCCGGCGCCGGTAAGACTGCCGGTCGCGAAGCGGAGCTCGCAGTGCTTTTCATGGACGTGCGCGGCTTTTCTACTTTTGCGGAGGAGCAGCTTCCGTATGACGTTGTTCACATCCTCAACCGACTCCTGAGCCGTATGGGGGAAAGCGTTATAAAGAACGGCGGATTCATAGATAAGTACATGGGCGACGGCCTGATGGCGCTCTTTGGCTTGGAGGGTCTGGGCGACGCCGGTGTTTCTTGTCTCTCCGCTGTGCGCGCCGGGCTGGACATGGTGGCGGGACTGGCTTCCGTGAACGATTACACATCAAAGAGCTTCCATTTGGAGTTCCGCATCGGCGTGGGCGTGCACTTTGGGAACGTGGTGCTGGGAGAGGTGGGCCATCCGCATAAGATGCAGTTCACCGCTCTGGGACACACGGTCAACATGGCGAAGCGGGTGGAGTCGGCCACGAAAAGCGCGGGCGTCCCGTTTCTCATATCCGAACCAGTCAGGGCACAGATCGCTTCCCGCATCACCGTGGGCCGGCGTTACACAGGCCATCTGAAAGGGCGGACCGCTCCGGCGCGCCTCTTTGAAGTGCTTGGTTCAGAGTAGGGCGTTCTTTAAGTCGTCGATCAAATCCGCCTGATCTTCAATACCCACGGATATCCGCACAAGGCCGTCCGTGATTCCAACTTCGCGCCGCTTGTCCGCCGGGAGCGACGCATGCGTCATGATCGCCGGGTGTTCGATCAGACTTTCTACGCCGCCCAGACTTTCCGCAAGAGAGAAGATTTGAAGTCGCTCAAGAAATCGGCGCGTCTTCTCAAGTCCGCCCGCTATCTCCGCCGAGATCATCCCGCCAAACCCGCGGCGCATCTGTTTCAGGGCCGTGCCATGCTGAGGATGAGACGGAAGGCCGGGGTAGATAACGCTCTCCACGCCCTTATGCGACTCCAGAAACTGAGCAACCGCCATGGCGTTTGAGCAGTGGCGGTCCATGCGGACGGCCAGCGTTTTGATACCGCGGAGCACAAGGAAGCTTTCAAAGGGCCCAGCGATGGCTCCGGCCGCGTTCTGTATGAATTTCATTTTCTCCGCGAACTCGCCTGCCGTTGTGACCACGAGACCCCCGATGATATCGGAATGTCCGTTCAAGTACTTGGTGGCGGAGTGCAGCACGATGTCAAAGCCGTGTTCCAGCGGGCGCTGTAGATACGGAGAGGCAAATGTGTTGTCGCAGACACTGATGAGTTTATTGGTACGCGCCGCAGCGGCGATCATGTCCAAGTCGAAGATCTTGAGCATTGGATTGGTGGGCGTTTCCACCCAGATCATGCGTGTATTGGGGCGGATCAGGGTCTGGATATTCTCCGGCGTGCTGATATCCGCGTACGTCACCTCCAGCCCGGAGGCGGGCCCGCGGATCTTGTCAAAGAGACGCACGGTGCCGCCGAAGAGATCGTCGCAGGCGATGATGTGACTGCCCGCGGGAAGGAGGTCCACCACGGCCGCGCACGCCGCTAGGCCCGATGCAAATGCAAAGCCGGCGGCCCCGCCCTCCAGGTCCGCTGCGCATGCTTCGTAGGCAAACCGCGTGGGGTTTTGTCCGCGGGCATACATGTAGCCTTGATGGACTCCCGGACTCTCCTGCACGTATGTGGACGTGGCATAGATCGGCGTCGTGATGGCGCCCGTGGATGGGTCAGGCTTTTGTCCGGCGTGGATGCTTCTAGTAGAGAAACCGTGGGGCATGAGGCATGGATTTTTCCCGCCTGAAGGGTTGCCAGAAGAAAACCAACGCTGACCCCCCAAGAGGGCGCGCTCGGAGTCGCTCATCGATTCTCTTGGACGTCAGGCGCCGACGGAAGACGAGGCGCGATTCAGGGCCTCTACCGTCCGTTTCACTTCTTCGTCAGTGTTAAAAATATGCGGCGCCACCCGCAGATAGCCGGCGCGCGAAGACACAAGAATCCCCTGGGATGCAAGCCGGCTCATGACCTGGTCCGGATCTTTGACCGTCAACCCAAGAATGCCGGACCTGTGCGCATCCGGCAGTTCCGGCGCAGAGATCCATTTCTTGTCCAGCCCAGACAGAAGAAGATCCTGAAGTCGGAAAATCTCACTTTGAATTTGGCTGCGCGAATAAGGAAGCTGGAGGTCCGTCAGGCAGGCGCCGAGCGCCGCGGTCAGAGAAATGGAGACGGTGCTGTATTCAAACATGCGTCCATCCGTGTAAGGCTGCCAGGTGTGGTTCAGGTAATCCGCGCCCTGCTGCATCAGGTCCGCCCCCGCCATGACGGGTTCCAGCTTGGAGCGGAGAGCAGGCGACGTGTATAGAAGGCCGGTTCCGAGCGGCCCGCAGAGCCATTTCCAGCCCGATGAAGCCACAGCCGCGATATGGTATGATTCCGGCAGGATCGGGAGGGCCCCCAGGCTCTGCGCCGCGTCCACGATGAAATCGATCCCGCGTTCGCGGCAGAAGGTCCCGATACGTTTCAGGTCGCAGGCATACCCGGATGTGAACTGCACATGCGACAGAGCGACGATCCGGGTCCTGGGAGTGGTCAGACGTTCAATATCTTCAAAGGTGAAACCGCGCGGCCGCCCCGGGGGCAGGCCCATTACAGGCGCGTCAGGAAGAAGGACCAGACGCGCGCCCCGGCGTTCCTGCACTTTCCACGGATAATGGTTGGATGGATACTCGTGCACATAACTGATGATTTCGTCCCCCGGCAGAAACGGGTAGCTCGATGCAATGAGGCTCAAACCCTCCGCTGTATTCCGCACAAAAGAAACGTTATCTGGAGAGGTAGACAATATGCTTGAGAGAGCGGTCTTGTAGGTGTCACGCACTGCGCCCATGCGTGATAAGGAGAGCACGCCTTCCCGGGTCTGCCACGACAGGACTTCCTCTGCCGCACGTCGCGCGCCCTCGTAGAGCGGGGACACGGCGCAGTGATTGAGGACGGCGTGGTGTTCCTTGATGGGAAACTGCGCGACCGATTTTGGAAATTCTTTCACGGTATTCATCGCTTTCTTTCTGTTGGACGGAAACCGGGAGCCGCGCTTCTGCTCTAGCTTTTTTTGGCGGGAGGGGAGAGAGGCAGAACCAAGAGAACCATCGTTCTGGATGCGGAGATCAAAAAGAGGCACTTGTCAGGGTCCAAACCCATGTCCAAAAGGATCGCGTCCATGATCGCGTAGCCCAGCCCCTGACCCCCTCCGGATGTATCCAGGTTTTCAAAAAAGAATTCCGACTGCCGGCCCTCTTTGCAGTATTCACGGAACTTGTGCCTGACTCCGGTGATGCGCTTGACGTCCTCTTCCATAATGGGCGCGTCGTTCGAGACTGTGATCAGGAGTTCATCGCTTGATTTTTCAATGCGGAGATGGATGCGGATGTTCAGTTCTTTGGTGAGTTTCTGGAGTTCAATGAAGTCATCGCTTCCCCGCTGCATGAGAGCGCGGAGGTCCGGCTCCGAGAGCTTGGCGGCTGATAGTCCCTTGGTGCGGAGCTGGTTTTCAAAATCGAGAAGCTTGCGCACTGTGACCTGAATGTGGTCGCGGTTGGACAGTCGGTTGAGCTGCCGCTCAATGAGGACGCTTTCGCCGGAGAAGAAAACCTCGCGCAGCCACGAGTCGGCCACGGGAATACTGAATTCCGGGTGTTCTTCCATAATGCGGTGGCGCGTTGCCTGCCACAGGAGGATGAACTTGTAGTTCGACTTGACGGCGTTCTTCAGCAGCTCGTCGCAGATCTGGAATACTGTGTCCGTTTGGGGGGCAAGCCACGTCCCTTCGATGGCCTGATCAACAATAGAATGAATGTAGCGTACACTCTTCGTTGAATAGCGTTGAACGACCACGGCCCATGGCATGGGCAAGCAGCATAGGAATCGTTCCAGTTAGTAAAGCGTTTTTCTTGGGCTAGCCAAAACTCCCAAAGTGCGACGAAAAAAACTGTTGAAGAAAATCAACAACCTTCCCCATTTGGACGAAATTCTTTTATGGGGGGCCATTTTGCCCTCCTTGGCGGTTGGTCTAGTCCTTCCGCATTATGTCGGATACATGAAGAGAGCCTTTTTCGCAATCATATTGGCTGGTTTAACAGCATTTCCGGTGGTTCCATCCGGTCGCGGTCACATTTCCGTGGCTGTGGATAATGAACACATCCAAAGTTACCGTGGCCTCATAGGCCGATGGGTGAACACGTCAGGTGAAACGGCACGCAGCCTCGCTGCCCGCTTTGGCACCACGCCTGAAAAGGTCCTTGAAGTAAACGATGGTGCCCTCCGCAATCAGTACGCTTTTGTTCCCATGGGTCAGACGGTGTATCGCGCTATTCTGCAGTCGGGGAAAGGCCGTCGCATTCTTGAACTGGATCCGCGCAAGCTCCTTTGGCCGGTGGAAGTGCCCAACTATACGTCGCGCTTTGGGCAGCGCTGGGGCCAGCTGCACACCGGACTCGACATGGCTTGTGCTGCGGGAACCGTGGTGGTCGCAAGCGCGGACGGAGTTGTAGTCGCTTCAGGCTGGCAGGGCGGGCTGGGTCAAGCCGTGGCGCTCCAGCACGACGACGGCACACAGACTTGGTATGCGCACAACAGTGTTCTTCTTTTGAAGGCCGGTGAGAAAGTGAAGCGTGGTCAGATTGTGGCCCTTGCCGGCGCAACGGGACGCGCTACTGGTCCTCACGTCCACATGGAAGTCCGTTTCATGGATGTGTTCTTGAACCCGGAAGATTTTATTCAATACGGGCTGATCAGCCCCGAGACTGTGCTCCGCGAAGTTCCTCCTATGGAGAGCTCGGACGTTGCGCAGCGCTCTGATGTTCCCGCCGCCGCACCGGTGCGGGGCAACTAATTCTCTAAATGGAAGTCGCACTGGAAGGGCGATGGAATGCGGACGCAAGAAGCCGCCTTGGAAGGATTTTGTCCGAGCGTCCGGGCGTGGCCGCGTTTGATTTCGACAACACCCTGATCTTCAACGATCTGGGAGAAGCCTGTCTCTACTACATTGCCCTTCAGGGACTCTTGCCGCTCCATCGCTCCGATTTCTGGCAGGAGATGGTTCACCCGCTTGTTCCCCAGCCGACTGTAGATAAACTGAAAGAGACTTACGGTCACCTGGATCCCGAAGACAACTATGACGTCTATGTGCGCTTTGTGGATACACTGATCGGGACGTATCACAAGATCGCCGAACAAGACGGCTTGGAATCTGCCTACCGCTGGACGCGGATCTTTTTTGGCGGACAGACTGTGTCTGACATGGAGGGCGTGGCGCGGAGTGTCTTTGAATACGAATGCGAGCGCGCCGTCGGCGAATCGCTCCTTCCATCAGGCATCCCAATGGCCGCAGGCATTCGGATGTATCCGGAGATGGAGTGGCTGGTTCGCGAACTTCTGAAACGCGGCTGGGACGTGCACATCGTGACAGCATCGCCGGAAGTGATCATCCGAAAGGTGGCGCCTCAATGGGGGATTTCCCCGGATAACGTTCACGGTATGCAGCTGGTTCTCAAGCCGGAGGAAAACCTGCTTCTTCCTGTCATCCAGGAGCCCATGACCTACGGGCCGGGGAAAGTGGAAGCGCTCCGAAACAAGGTCAAAGAACCCCTCCGTTTTGCGGCGGGCGACTCCTATACGGACTGGGACCTCTTGACATACGCAGAGGATGCCCTCTTGATTGATCGCGGACGCCCCGACCTCCGTCAGGACGCACAGAAGAACGGCATGATCATCCAGGAGCGGTTCGAAGTCTAGCTGCGCCCGGCAATGGGGCCGTGTATCGTCACGGCTTTGTCTTTTTTGCTCCAAAAAAGTGTTTGTCGCCCCTGGTATCGCCTCCGACACTGAGTCTGTTTGTGGAGCACAGCGGGAAAGCGGCCCTTCAGGGGTCGACAGATCGCAGGTCCGCGGCAACGATTGAGATCATGAGTCATTTTCAGGCACTATCGGGACCGGAGTCTCTCGCCGAACGCCATGCGGGACATGTTCCGGGCGCCGCGGACGGCAAGCCTGTCCTGCACCTTGAAAAGAAGAATGACGAGCGGACCATCCTCGCCGTGTCGGAGCGGGAGGAGGATTTGGCCTGCCTGTTGGAATGTTTCTACACCGCCCACCTTGTCAAAGAACGCGGCTCCCTCTCCACTGCTATTATCGTGCATCCCAAGAACGCGCAGCTTGCCCGGCACTCCCAGCTCTTTGACGATGTCTACGAATTCGATTCCCACGTGTCTTTGGCCAAGCAGCTCCGTC
>JACPZR010000324.1 GCA_016195395.1 Spirochaetia bacterium | reverse complement strand
GCTGATGATGAGGGCGCCCGCGATGGCTATAATAACCAGAATTCGATTCATTCGTTCCTCCATGAAATCCGCTGGAAACACTACTTCGCGCAAAAAAGGCCCTGAGTCAAGCCGTTCAGGAAAAAAATTCTTCCGGGCGATTTTGACGGCTGTCGCTGCGGCCGCGCTTTTTCCGTCGGCCGGGCCATGCCCGGAAATGCGTCTATTTGCCCAGCCGGTATCGCGGGATGACCGGAAGATACTGGCTGACTTTGAAGACTCCACAACTGCTTCCTGGCGCGCCTTGGGCGATCAGCCCGATGCCCGGCCCGTGCTCCAAATCGGACAGGTGGAGCTGCCTCACACGGCGGACAGTCGGTCTCTCCCGCCGGCCTCCGTGCAGGTGCGCCCTTACCTGCGCCGGCTGGAATTCTGGCTCTACGGAAATGGAGTGACCGACGAACTATACGCGGACTTTGAGGATCAGAACAAAAGTCGCTTCCGTGTGTTGGCGGCGCGCACCAACTTCCAGGGCTGGAAGCTGATCACCGTCCACCCCACCCCGCAGATGGTCCAGCGGGCCGCTACCATCACTGGTGAAGGCGGACTGGTCTTTTTAGGATTTTATGTGCGGCCGCACTATACGGGCGGATCGGGACTTTGTTCCATTCATATCGACACGCTGTCAGCGGTGGTACGACCGTACCAGCTCCGCCCCGACCCTGATTGGAAATGAACGACTAGTGCGCCGCGTCGATGATCTTCTGGCGTGTCTTCTCGTACTCTTCGTCTGTCATCAAGCCTTCATCCTTGGCTTTCTTCAGATCTCGGAGCTTGTCTGACAACGGGGGCTCTTTCTTGTCCGCCGTTCGCTCTGCCTGACGTTCATTCTTGGTGTCCGGCTTTGCCTGCTCTTTCTGGTAGTGGATATTTTCCAAGTCCGACGGTTTGATCACTACCCAGGTGGTATGCTCCTGTCCGTTCACAATCTTGAGCTGGTAGCCCTCGCTAGGAAGAACGGTAAGGTCAGGGTAGGCGCGGCGCAGGCTGATGGGGAGGATGTCCGTCCATCGGTCATATTCAAGAAAATCGTTGTGCGGAATTTCCTGACGCAGCTCGCCAAAGACCACGTTGATGCCCTCGGAGTCGGCCCACATAAGAAGGGTGACACGCTCCATCCGGCTCAGCACGGAACGGTCGGGATCAAAACGGGACACAATCACAAGGCGGTTTTTACCGACTGTGGGAAGAGTGCGGGCAATTTTCGGCGCAATCCAGCGGAGCTCTTCATCCAGGAAGATTCGGCGCTCCGTCTTGGACCACAGAGTCATGCGCAGAAAGCGCAGATTGCCCAGAAGGTCGATGACCTTTTCGGGGGACAGTGCCGGCATGTCGGCGGGCTGCCCTACTACGTTCTTCAAGTCAGGGGCCGTGGGATAAGCGTCAGCGGGAATCCGAAACAAAGCCAGGTTGCTGTCCGCAAAGACCTGTTCCATGGACACGAATGCCGATGAGCAACCCGCCATGAGAATCGGAAGAATAAATACAACCGGCAATGCAAAGCCGCGGACTGCCCTGAAAAAGATGTTCATACGTGGAAAATTCCTTATTACCATGATCGGCCTGGGCAGGGGGTCTTTTTGAGAAGCTGGGACGCGAAATTCGCTGTCTAGCGGTCCGCCGTCAGCTCCGGATAGGCCTGCGCATCCTCGTCTGTCAAGAGGCGGAAGATCTTGAGAAGACCCGCCAATTTGAAAACCGAATGAAGCGCGCGGTTCAGACCATAGATTCCAAACTTCAGTTTTTTGGCGGATAATTCCTTGGCCAGCTGAAGGAGAATCCCGATCCCGGAGCTGTCCACAAAGCGGATACTTCCAAAATCGACGATAATTTCCGTGTGTTGGGGGGCCAGCTGCACTATGAGATCTTCATAGAACTCGCGGACGTTCTCCATCTTCAGGTCTGTTTCCAACCGCACCACAAGGCGCTCGGGAGGTGATGGAAGTGTCCGAATCATGAGGCGGTTCATCAAACGACGGACGCCCCGTGCGCGCCAAGCAAAAATTCCCAGCGCGGGAAGGCTCAAAAGCGGGTCCGCAGAGGACTCCCAATGATGAGAAACAGCTATGTAGACTAGCTCAACTCGTCTTCGCTGACACCGTCAATGGTGTGCGGGAATCCTTCCCGGTCCAAGAATTGGACAACGATTCCGGATTCTGCCACTTCCATGATCTGCACAGTCGTTCCCTGGATCACAAAGACGCCCTGGTGCAGAAACGTACGACGATTCAACTTTCTTTGTTCGCCCACGGCCACCATCAGAGCGCTGCCTCCGATGGAATCCGGCCTGACTCTTCCGTGTACGAATCTCTTCCCACGCGCTCCATGACGCGAAACAGGTGCATCTGGCTCTGGTCCAGCCGCGTTCCGATATCATACTGCGCGCCGTCAAACTGCGCCCCATCCACTTTCGCGCCGGTGAGCTTGGCCCAGCGGATGTCCGCGTTCCTGAGGTCCGCATGTTCAAGGACGGCATTGTTCAGGTAAGCGCCTCGGAGGCGCGCCCCTTTCAAGTTGGCTCCAGTCAAATTGCAGTTCTGTAGATAAGCGCCTGTGAGATTTGCCCCGGACAAATCCACGCCGTGCAGGTCTGCGCCTTCGAGAACCACCTGCGACAGATTCTCCCCGCGCAGATGCCCCTGGGACTCGAGGCGCGCCAGTGCGCGGCCCTTAGTCACGCGGTCCTCTTCTTTGATACCAGCCTGGCTTCTGTAGTCTTCCACCGCTTTCTTCAGCGCCTCGCAGGCGGATTGCGGGTAGTTCTTTCTGCGTTCGGGGAAACCAAACAGGCTCTCAATGTCTTCCGGTGTAACTCGCTCCGCTTCCGCGACGGTTTTTCCTTTGGCCCAGTCTGTGGCCATAGCCAGCGCCACGAGGCCAAAGCCGCAGCCAGTGGTGGTGTAGGAGGCATCCGTGATCCGACTCTCCGCGCCGTCTTCCGTCTGGATCTTCAGATAAATCCGGTAGCCGTCCCCGCATCCCACGTTGCGGTAGGAAGACACTACAGTGGCGTCCTCCATCTCGCGGTAGTTCCTACGCTCGTCGTTGATCTTTTTAAAACGCTCGAAATCCACTCTGCCTCCGGTGCAACCTCAGGACCGCCGCGACTCTGATGTCATGCTGGGCGATGTGTAGCTGTGCAGGCCGTGCACGGACCCTTGCAGCTGGGCGCTGAACGAACGTTTTTCAAAGCGCAGACGCCCCGATGACATCCGCTCATGCAGCTCACTCACAGATCGGACACCCATATCCTGCAAAGAGAGCTTCAGCCCTTGTACAAGATAAGGTACAAAGTTCACCATGGAACCTTTATCTACAACAGATCCGGAAACACCCTGCGCCACTTTGATGTCAGGCTCTTCCGAGAAGTAGCGCTTGCCGCCGCCCGCTTCCATAGCTTCAAGGGAGGCCATGCCGCGGTATCGCTTCAGGCGGATTCCGTTTTCGTAGAAGTACTCGCCGGGAGCTTCGTGCGTTCCAGCAAACATGGACCCCATCATGGTGGTAGAGGCGCCCACGGCCAGAGCGTTCGCGATATCTCCGATGTTGGAAATGCCGCCGTCCGCGATTACGGGCACGCCGTACCGGCGCGCAAAAGACGCCGTCTGATACACGGCCGTGGCCTGCGCTCGTCCCACCGCCATGGTATCCTGTGTGATGCAGATGGAGCCCGGTCCCATGCCAATGCGCAGCGCGTCCGCGCCGGCACGGATCAGATTCATAGACTGGTCCGTTGTCACCACGTTTCCGGCAATGACATCAATGGACGGGTAGGTCTTCTTAATGTATTTGATCTGTTCAATCTGGTAGCGGGAGTTCCCCTGAGCGGAATCGATGACGACAACGTCAGCGCCCGCGCGGACCAACACGTCCAGTCTCTCCACGGCTTCCGGCTTTGTGGAAATGGCCGCGCCCACCATCAGTCGCTTCTGGGAATCTTTGTATGCGGTGGGATATTCCTGGTGCTTTTTCAAGTCGGACCGGCACATCAGAGCGACGAGCTGTCCCCGTTCATTGACAATCGGCAGTTTGCCCTTCTTTGAATCTTTGAGAATCTGGTTGGCTTCAACAAGACTGATTCCTTCCGGCGCCGTAATCACGTCACGCGTCATCACTTCACGCAGACGAATCTCGCGGTTGCGCTCAAAGTCAACGTCACGGTTGGTCACAATGCCGATCAGGCGTGAATTGCGCGTGCCGTCTTCTGTGATG